>NZ_JBDPMJ010000016.1:0-219897 GCF_039880665.1 Nonomuraea sp. B5E05 | reverse complement strand
ACAGGCCGCGACCCCGCGCGCGGCGGCTTCGCCATGTTCAAAAACGCGCCCTCACCTGCGAATCCGACCATCGTCGAGGAATTAGACCGCAAAATGATCAGGTCGAATCACGTCGTGGATCCAGGCTAAGGTCTGCTTGCGGGCCCGGATGTAGCGCTCCGTCGTCCGGCATACCGTCGCTATACCGCCGTTTCCTACGCTCGGGACCGCCAATGTAAAGCGACCCCAGGGGGAGATCGTGAAGCCAGCGCTGAAGAACAAGTTCCGGTGGTCCGCTGCCGTCGTGAGCGGCCTTGCCGCCGCGGCGGTCGGGCTTACGGTGCACGCGCCCGGCGCCCAGGCCGCCGACGTTCTTTCGGACCCGAGCAAGGCGAGCAATGTGAAAACCAAGGACACTGACACGGTCTGGTCGGGTCCGGCAGGACTGAAGTGTCAGGTCCGCACCGGCACCTATAAGGGCAAGACGTACGTCTGGGGCCGCATGACCAAGGGGCGCACAGGCGAGTTCAAGGAGCTGAAGAACGGCGTCGGGATGAAATCCGAATCGGTCAACCTGGGCTCGGGCCAGACGCACTACAGCCGTGGTGTACCGCTGAGAAAGAACTACACCTACCGCACGACGTTCTTTGACGGTCAGTATCGTTGCAAGGCCGAGTGGACCTACAAGTAACCGTGCGTACGCCCTGGCCCGTCGGAGAAGCCGGCGGCTGAGGCGGCAAGACCACCTTGGGCCACGACACCTCATCCCAAGGGGGCAACGCTGCTCGCTCACCTCGCCGTAGCCGGCGCCGCAGCGCTGCTCGACCTCGGCATCCATCATCATCTGCGCCATCCGCACGACCATCTCGCGCAGCACATCGAGTGAGGCCTGGGCCAGAGTCTCGTCGAACCACTCACCCTAGGCAGGCAGAATGTCTTTAGCGGCCACTTCTCGTTCTCCTTCTTTGCCTTCGACAGCTGTGAAGGATCGCGGAGTGGCCGCCCTCATGTCACATCGATCTTCCCTCACGGGCATCAAGGTGATGTACAGGTTCAAACCCGTACACCACTCCCGTGGACGCTAACAGGTGCGCAGCATCCTGGAACGTCTCGACTCGCAGCACCTGCCTGAGTACATCGAACAACCTGAAGCCCTGGAGCGGCGTCAGTCGCAGGCGATGGAGCAGATCTGACTCCGCTTCATCTTCGTGGTCGGTTGCTCGACATCTCCTTCACCGGCACGGACCATGTCTTCCGGCTGAGTAATAAGCGTGTGGAGGCATTCTCCGGAGTCGCGACCGATCTTTTCACTCTCCTATCTCCAAGAATCGCAAATGGAAAACTGACACCGGGCAGAGTCGAAAAGTACCGCGAAGACGTTTACGCCAGGCGCAGGTGCTGGCCCGAACAGGCATGGGATGAGAAGTGGAAAGGCCCCGACTCGGTACATGAGGATGGAACCGTCCGAGCTATGCGCCTACTACCAGGCTCGATCACGCAGCCTCGGTCCGCACAATCCGCAGAATCGGCACAACGGGGCATTCGCGCACTCACCAGCGCAGCTGCATAACACAACCAACCAGTCAGCAGATTGCCGCAGTATTCCGCAGAACCGCCGCCCGCCGAGGATCACTCACCCGGCGGCGCATCTTCGGTGATCAGCTCCACCTGATCCCCGCGCAGAACCCTGCGATGTTTCCGCGGCCCCGGCACGACCTCGAACACCGGCACACCCTCCGGCATCCCGCCGAACTCCCGCAGCTCCACAGACGTGGCCAGCTCTCGCCGCTCGTCCGGCGTCGGCATGCGCGTGATCACCCGCGCCCCGGTCGGCACCGGGTACGGCTCGCGGGTCGGCTCAACGGCCACCATCGACCCCCGCTTGCGCACCGTGGTGATCTGCCCCTCGGCGCGAAGGTGGGCCAGGGCTTCGCGTACGGTGTCGCGGCCCACCTCGTACATCTGTGAGAGCTGAGCCTCCGAGGGCAACCACGCTCCGGGCCGGTAGCGGCCGGCCGTGATGTCGTCTCGGATCGCAGCCGCGACCTGCCGGTAGACCGGCACCCCAGAGCTGTAGTCGATCACGGCAGACAAGTGTCACAGGGCCATATGGCCATGAGCCTTGTGGCCATGAGGCCCTAGCGTTAACGTGGGCAAACAGTCACCGGCGGAGATTTTCAAGGAACAGCTTATCCGAAATTATGACGAAAGACGCAAACCATATGACTACGGCTCGCGAGGCACTGTCTGACCCTGGTCTCCGTGGCGCGTTCAGGCGGTTCTACGTCTGGCGCGACTCCGACGGCGTATGGCACGCCAGGCCGCTCCCCAAGCTGACCAGCGAAGAGATCGCCTACCGGATCCTGCCGGAGCTGGTCGCCGACTCCCCCATCCAGCTCGCCTACAAGTGCACGTGGCAGCGGAGCCGCCGCAAAGTCCACCGCTACCTGCAGAAGTACGCCCAGAGGAGCGCGGCTCTTGAGTCAACCTCCTGAGCCGCCGCGAGTGCGATGGGAGCCGTACCAGGGTCCGTCCCGGGGCAACGCCCGGATCACGGAGACCTCGTGTTGCGGGGCCTACGAATGGGCTGCCCAGGGCAGGCACTTCCTCGTCCTGCGCCCCACCCGCGAACCGGGCCGCTATGAGGAGACGGCCAGGGGCCTGTACCGGCAGGCACGCGAGGTCTGGGCGGCACTCCTGACCTTTCATGCCCTCCAACACCAGCACGAGGAAGCTGCTCGCGCCGCCGCCGAGCGACAACACCGTGCTCGTGGAACTCGTGGTGAGCGAGCCGCGTGAGTCGCGTCCGCGTTCATGCGACGTGCCGCCCCGCAAGCATCGCTACCTGTGGAATCGGTCCCACGCCGCATGAACGCTCCAGCTTTCTGAAGCCTTGATCGATTGGAACCGCATTGGGAACGATCAGCCGTAGTCGGCCGGTGTCTGCCGTGGACGGCCGGACACAAAGCGAGAGGCCCGTCACCGCGTTTCCGCTGGTGACGGGCCTATTCCCGCTGGTGTGGCAGGTGCAAGGTTCGAACTTGCGTAGGCTGAGCCGACGGTTTTACAGCGGGTCGACGTCCCTAGCTGCATCAGGCCCCTGACCTCCGGGTACGGCTCTCGCTAGTCCGCTACCGGAGAAGATCATCCCGCGTATATCCCGCGAGGCGAAGGCAGGTACGATCATCCCTTCACGCCACCAGCCTCGACGTCACCGACGCCGGATTTCAAGATCCGGTAGACGTCGTGAGCATCTTCACCTGCTGGTCTTACCGTCGCGGTCACGTCCCGCACGACCCCACGTTACGGACCTGCGTGTCGCTGAGCAGGGAGCCCGGTGCCGTCTCTCAAGGTCGTCGTGCCAACTTTTCGTCGGACTCGCATGCCATCATCTCCATGATTTGTCCCGCGAGAACAGGATCCCCACCCATGAGCGGCTACGACTGGCTCGATGACGACGCGTTCTGCGCGACCTTCGTCCGCGGTCTCACCCCGCACGAGGCACTGGCCCGCCTTGGCATTGACGTATTCGACGGGGATGATGAGGAAGGCGATTTCGAGGAAGGGCTCATCTGCGCCCGGTCGGCCGAGGGCGGGACCATTCTGAGCGAGTCGAACGGCTTCGTTGGCACGCTGCCCGAGGTGCTGCGACCCTTGTCGGCGGGGACGGTCACGGCGAGTGTCTTCGTCAACGTGAACAGGGTCGCGTCCTTCGACCATTACGCCGACGGTCGCAACATCCTAACCTTCGATCCGCTGTTCGGCGGCGACGAGGACGGCATCCCAGAGGACTACCTGGCCGACCGGATCGAGCTCGGGCTGGCCGGCGACAAGTCGGAGGGCGGGCTCGCCGCTGCGCTGCTGCTGGCCGAGCGCATCACCGAGGTGCGGCCGAACGCGTCAAGTGACGTGGTGGCCGCCCATGGCGTTTTCGAATACTGAGGCACCTTGCTGTCGGCCCATCGCAAACGCAGCAGGCCAACGAAGCGACCAAACCGCATTAGCAGCTCGGAGGGCCATCGTTCCGGAGAGTCCCATCTGGACCACATCTGGACCAACGCCCATCGCCGGTCTTCCTCGAACGACCTGATACGCCAGTGAACTGCAACCCAAACTGCAACCCGACGGCGGCCACGCCCCGACAGTCTCCGAGGAGTAGAAGCCGCGCCCGTACTCCTCGTGAGGCTTCGTGAAGTCATCAGGCCGCACCTCCCGGAAATACTTGTAGCGCTCAGCGAACCTCTCGATAGCCTCATGGATCGTGTCGTCGAACTGGTTCCGCATGATCATCAGACGGGGACGCAGGTCAAAGCCCCTACGAGCCAAGATCCCTGCGATTCCCAAGCTGATAGCGCGGGAAGATGCTCTTGTGGGAGATCTCTGAGGTGCCGTTGATGATCACATCGTCCGTGGACGTATCCTTCCGGTTTTGATGGCACGCTAATGGCACGACGATCAGCCCGCGACTTGGGGCTTCTCGCGCGACCAGCACACGCCGGCCGCCTGATCATCCCGTCTGCCGTCGACCCGCCCGAAGGGGAAGCGGGCCAGGGCCACGGGTACCAGATGGAGCGCCCCACCGGACGAACGATTTGGTGCCCGTGGGCCCTGGTCTGCTCGGCTTGTCCCGGGTCGATGGCGGGCGGGATGATCAGGCTTCCACCTCAGCCATCAGCGAGTTCGACGTATCGTCGGACCATCATCCCGGAGTCGGAGGCCCCGCCGGAGGCGTCTCCAAACCTTGATCTGATCACTCCATGGCCCTGTCGAGCCACGTTGCGACTGCTAGGGCGATTGCGAGCCCGGTTGTGACGCCCGCTCCCTCGCCGTAATCAAGCCCCGTGGGAACTCCCGCGACGAAGGCCGCCGCTATGGACAGGCCGATAATAATCACCCAACGTTGGGAAAGTCTGGGCGGGGCACCATCTGCGGAAGCCTTTTTACAGGCCATCGAAACGACTGCACAAGCCACGTCCCTCCATGCCTTGGTATAGGTCGTCGACTTCACGACAACCGTCCTCGGCACACAGAGTCTCAAGCTCCATCTCCGTTGTAGAGCCCCAGATAAGTTAGCAAGTTTCAGGTGTCTGACCAGGAGGTTCACCCGAAAGCCCTCTTGAGAGTTAACACCGAGGTTCGCGCACCTGCCGTACAGATCCTCCGACCTCGAATCTTTCGATCATGCTACTCGGCGGCGCGGCGCTCGGCCGATGGGTTTCGTGGGTACGGCGTGGCCGGCTACGGCGATGCCCTGCGCAGCGCCCGCGCCGTGACCGGCCCCCAGGCCGCAGCGCGGCGCGGGGACGCTGGCGCGGGGCGTACGGCGGCGCGGCGCGCCGCCGCTTGACTTCGTGAAGGCGTACGTCGAAGCACGCTGGCCGTACGCGGCGGCCAAGAGCCGTGACAGCATGTCCGACGCCCTCGCGACAGCTCTCCCGGCGCTGACGACGGACAAGGCAGGACGGCCGGAAGCTGCCCTTCTCCGTACTGCCCTGCGCCAGTACATCCTGATGCCTGAGGGCAAGCGGCGCGCTATGCCTGCCGACATCGCGCGGGCCGTCCGCTGGCTGGAGGTGGCATCGCTCAACATGGAAGACCTCAACGAGACCAAGGCCGTACGCCCGGCTCTCGACGCCCTCGCACTTCGCCTCGACGGCAAGCAGGCCGGTGCCAACACGATCAGACGGAAGCGCGCCGTCCTCCACCACGTCTTCGAGTACGCGGTGGAGCTGGAAGAGCTGCCGTCCAACCCGCTGCACCGGATCAAGTGGAAGCTACCGAAGACGACCGAGACCGTGGATCCGCGCGTGGTGGTCAATCCTCGTCAGGCCAGGGAACTGCTCGTGGCGCTCACCTACGTCGGCAAGCGCCAGCGCGACGGGAAAGGACGAGGCCGGCGGTTGATGGCCATGTTCGCCTGTATGTACTTCGCGGCTCTCCGGCCCGGCGAGGCGGTCAGTCTTCGTGAGCAGGACTGCTACCTCCCGCCGACGGGTTGGGGACGGCTCACCCTCGACGGCTCACGCCCTGAGGTAAACCGTCGGTGGACCGACACGGGTGACGCTCATGAGCGGCGTGGGCTCAAGCATCGAGGGGAGGATGACGTCCGTCGGATCCCGATCCCTCCGGAACTGGTCAAGATCCTTCGGCAACACATCGAAGAGTTCGGCGTCGCTCCTGACGGGCGGCTGTTCCGCAGTGAGCGCGGCGGCGTGGTCGCCTCGACGGCCTACACCGAGGTCTGGCAGGAAGCCCGCGCCCTGGCTTTCACGCCCGCCCAGGTCGCCTCACCGCTCGCCCGGCGACCTTACGACCTTCGACACGCGGCCGTCTCACTGTGGCTCAATGGCGGCGTACCGGCTCCGGAGGTGGCGGCCCGTGCCGGCCACGGGGTGGATGTCCTGCTCCGCGTCTACGCCAAGTGCATCGACGGCCAGGAGGACATCGTCAACCAGCGGATCGCGGACGTACTGACCGCATGAGATCACGAACAGCACCATTCGAAGGGCTCCGGCTTTCCCCGGGGCCTTTCGGCCTTGCAGGGCCGCGTCATCCCGCGCATACTCCGGATCATGGGCATCGACCTGGGGGAACGCCCCCGGATCCATCCCGCGTATATCCCGTGACCACCGACAAACGGCCGCTCAGGGCTGCATCTGGCTGCACACCTCTGAAATGCAGAAGAGGCCCCGTAGGGCCTCTGAGCTGCACTTACTGCTGGTGGCAGGTGCAAGGTTCGAACTTGCGTAGGCTGAGCCGACGGTTTTACAGACCGCTCCCTTTGGCCACTCGGGCAACCTGCCGTGTCTTCCGCTCTCGCGGCGACAGACAGAAGGATAGCGGACTTCCGAGGTGTACGTGACACCGGTTTGTCCCGGGCCGGGTCCTGATCGCGTGCCACACAGGCACTGGCCGGTCCTTCGGCGCGTGCAACATCCTCCGTACGCGGCCGTGTCGTGTCGGGACGCCTCCGGGAAGGCCGTCGCGGCGCTCCGTGAAGGGCCTCGGGATGTTTTTCGGCAGGGCCGTGGGGACGCTCCCGAGAGGGTCGGGGAAGTGTTCACCGCGAGTGCATGAACCTCCGTGGTCACGCCGGCGTGGGCCTCCGTGGCGACGCGCCGCGTGAACCTGCGTGGGGAGCTACGGGTTGGGGGCCTGCATGGCGGGCCGATGCTGGCTAGGCTCGTGCGCTGGGTCCGCGCCTTGGCGTACGCCGTGCCGGCGGGATCCGGAGAGTGCTTTCGCAGCTAGAGAGGATGGGTGTTTTGGCTGATTCGTCGTTCGACATCGTCAGCAAGATCGACCGGCAGGAGGTCGACAACGCTCTGAACCAGACGGTCAAGGAGCTCGGGCACCGTTTCGACTTCAAGGGCACCGGGGCGGCCATCAGCTGGTCCGGGCAGGAGAACATCGAGGTCAAGGCGAACAGCGAGGAGCGGGCCAACGCCGCACTCGACGTGTTCAAGGACAAGGTGGTCAAGCGGGGCCTGTCGCTGAAGATTCTCGATGCGGGCGAGCCCAAGCTGTCGGGCAAGGAATATCGCCTGATGGTCGCCCTGAAGGAGGGCATCGACCAGGAGAACGCCAAGAAGATTTCGAAGATGATCCGCGATGAGGGGCCGAAGGGGGTCAAGGCGCAGATTCAGGGTGAGGAGCTGCGGGTCAGTTCGAAGAAAAAGGATGACCTTCAGGACGTCATCGCGCTGCTCAAGGGCAAGGACCTGGACATCGCCCTGCAGTTCGTCAACTACCGCTAGTTCGCGGGCGTGGAACCGCGACGGCTCCGGAGGTGGCTGAGGGGCATCCGGGGCACATGGCCGGGCGCGGCGTTCTCGTACGAGGGCGGCGTTGCCCCGCCTGTGCCTCGGGTCCGGCCCGCCTATGCTCGGTTGTCGTGACGAAGATCCCCCTGCGCCGCTTCACGGCACGTGCCCTGCCCCTTGATGATCAGGATCGCGTTCTGCTGCTTCACGGTTTCGATCCTGCTCGCCCTGATCAGCCGTTCTGGTTCACGATCGGCGGGGCCGCCGAGGGCGGCGAGACGTTGCAGGAGGCGGCGGCGCGGGAGTTGTTCGAGGAGGTCGGGATCCGGGCGGATGTGAGTCAGTTCACCGGTCCGTACGGATCCAGCGTGATCGAGTTCGAGTGGTCCGACTACGCCATCACGCAGGATCAGACGTTCTTCGCGATCAGGGTCGGATCCGACGCGGCGGTGTCGTTCGAGCACATGGAGCAGATCGAGAAGGACACGACGACCGCCTACCGCTGGTGGAGCGTGGCGGAGCTCGAGAGCACCCGCGAGGTGTTCTTCCCCGGGAATCTCGCGGAGATCCTGCGGAAGATCACTGCGGGCGGAGGACTCGCGTAGCGCCCGCGATCAGCGCCGTCGCCAGGATCCAGCCGCAGACGATCAGCCCGTACGCGAGCCACTGCGTCCAGCCCGCCGGGTCGAACATCTCCCGTTGCCCGAACGCCGGGATCGGGAGTAACAGGTCGAAGCTGTAGGCGAACGGGTTGAAATCGGGGCTCTCGGCGGGTTTGAGGGCCCTGGGCGGGTTGAGTGCGAAGACGACCGTTCCGACGGCCAGCAGGAGCGTGAACCACATGCCGGCCAGCCACGGCCGGTAGCCGTACCCGACGGCGGCGTCGAGCAGCCGTCCCCACATCCGGCCGCCCAGCCCCTGAGTCTGCCGCCTGGCGCGCAGCTTGGCGAGTTGGGTGCGGCGGGCGAGCGCGTCGTTGCCGTCGCTGAGGTACCACGCGGCCAGTTGTTCGTACGGCTGCGGCCGGAACCCCTCCGGGTCGCGCGTCACCCACTCGATGCGCCGGGCCACGCCAGAACCGCGCAGACGGTCGTACGTGAGGCCGTTGAGGCGGAGCTTGTCCGGCCAGGTGTCGGGGCTGTCGTACAGGGTGCCGACCGTGGTGTGGGCGAGGGTGACGACGCCGTCGATGGGCTCCGACGGTGCGAGGGACAGCTCGCGAACCTCCATGTGGCTCGCGTGGAGTGCGTAGCGGGTGTCGGGGCTGCTGAGGACGCCGCCGAACGCGAGCGTGCCGTTGACGCGGGCGCCGCGTAACCGTACGCAGCCGGTTGCCTGAAATCCGCCGGTGCAGCGCATGCTGTCTTCGACGACCATGTTGTCGGCGGTCAGGGCGTCCTTGCCGGGATTGCGGAGAGTGGCGCCGTCGAGAAAGAATCCCCCGTTCAGGCGGGAACCGACCAGGCTGACGCCGCCGGTGAGGTCGGCGTTGCGCATGTACATGCCGGAGTCGACGACGATGGAGTTCGCGTAGAGCGCCCACTCGCCGTCGTCGGACACCACCTTGGTGCCGCCCAGCCACAGGCCGCTCTCGAACTGGGCCCGGCTCACGCGGACGGTGCCGGTGATGTGGGAGCCCGAGAGGCTGAGGTGTCCTGCGACCCGCATGCCGCCGCCGCTGAGGCCCGGGAAGTGGCAGTCGGTCAGGCGGATCGTGCGGGTGGCGGAGCCGGTGAGCTGGATGGGTTCGTCCAGATGGCAGCCGCTCAGGATGAGTTCGTACGGAATCGTGCCGCCGACGATCGACAGCCGGCCGGTGATCCTGGCGCCGCGCAGGCGCAGGGCCGGCGCGGCGCCCCCACCGTCGTCACGGGCGCCGAGCAGCAGCCGGGTGATCACCTCGGCCCTGATCGTACGGTCGGGGCCCCAGGTGTGGCCGTCGGTGGGCGCGTTCGTCCCCGCCGGGCGGCCGGCACTGATGTCCAACGGGCCCAACTCGACGAGCCGGCCCATGGGGAAGGCGTCCCAGAGCTTGCGCTCCGCCTTGGTCAATCGTGGAAATCGGCCCATCGTCAACGACGATATCCGGCCATGCGCTCAAGTCGGGCAACTCGCTCGGAGGTGGGCGGGTGGGTGGAGAACAGGCGGCCGAAGCCGGAGCCGCTGAACGGGTTGGCGATCATCATGTGGGAGGCCGAGGTGAGGCGGCTGTTCTCCGGAAGTGGGAGGCGGCGGGCGCCGAGTTCGATCTTGCGGAGCGCCGAGGCCAGCGCGAGCGGGTCGCCTGTGAGCCGGGCGCCCGACTCGTCGGCCTGGAACTCCCTCGCGCGCGAGATCGCCATCTGCACCATTCCGGCCGCGACCGGCCCGAGCACCATCATCAGCAGCGCGCCGAGGAAACCCGGCCCCTCGTCGTCATCCGACCCGCCGAAGAACACGGCCACATAGCTGAGCCAAGTGATCATCGTGGCCAGCGCACCGGCCACCGAGGAGACGAGAATGTCGCGGTTGTACACGTGTGACAGCTCGTGCCCGATCACACCGCGCAACTCCGCCTCGTCGAGCAGCTGGGTCAGTCCGTACGTCACGCACACCACGGCCTTGCGCGGGCTCCGCCCCGTCGCGAACGCGTTGGGCTGCACGGTCGGCGAGATGTACAGGCGCGGCATCGGCTGCCTGGCCTGCGTCGACAGCTCGCGGACGATCCGGTAGAGCGTAGGGTGCTCGACCTCGCCGACCGGCCGGGCGCGCATGGCCGAAAGGGCGATGCGGTCGGAGAAGAAGTAGGCGACGCCGTTGGTCGCCAGGGCGAGCACCAGCGCCACCTGCACACCGGTGCCGCCGCCCAACCACGCGCCCACCGCCACAATGAACGCCGACAATCCGCCGAGCAGAACGGCGGTGCGCAGACCGTTGTGGTGCAAGGCTCCCCCTCTCGTGCCTGGGTTCACCTCAGTCCAACGATGATGACCCGGTGCTTCGTTCCCCGGCGTGCTCAACTGAAGGCAGAGCGCGACCTTTCACCCGCGTGTCATCGTGCGTCAACCGAACGCGGACAGAGCGGTGACGTCGAGAACCAGCTGCGGCGCGACCGAGAACAGCACGGCGACCGCCACGGCGATCCCGATGGCCGGCAGGGTCGCCGGGAAGGTGCGCCGCGACGCGGGCTCCGGCACGAGCTCCGGCTCTGGGGCCACGGCGAACAGGCGCGCCGTCCAGACGGCGTAGTAGTAGAGGCCGATCACGGTGTTGACCGCCATGACCAGCGCCAGCCAGCCGGAGCCGCCCTCGACGAGCTCGCGGAAGACGAACACCTTCGCGAAGAGCCCGGCCAACCCCGGCGGGAGCCCCGCCAGGCAGATCAGGCAGAACGCCAGCGCGAGCCCGGCGGCGGGACGGCGGAACACCAGCCCGCGGTAGTCGTCGAGCTCGTTGCGGGTGGTGGTCTTCGAGACGAGCATGACGACCGCGAACGCGCCCAGATTCATCGCGGCGTAGATCACGAGGTAGGCCATGGACGCGCCGATCGCGGTGACGCCGTCGGCGGTGACCGTCACGGCGAGCGGGGCCAGGATGTAGCCGGACTGCGCCACCGACGACCAGGCCAGCAGGCGCACGGCCGAGCGCTGGCGCAGGGCCAGCAGGTTGCCCGCGGTCATGGTCAGCGCGGCGAGGATCGCGATGATCGGGACCCACGTGGCGGCCTGCCCGGACAGCGCGGCCACCAGTACGAGGATCAGGCCCGCGAACCCGGCCGCCTTGGAGATGACCGAGAGCAGCGCGGCCACGGGCACGGGCGCGCCCTGGTAGACGTCCGCCGCCCAGGAGTGGAACGGCACGGCGGCGATCTTGAACGCGAATCCCGCCACGACGAACATGACGCCGACCGTGCCGACCGCGGGCAGCTCGCCCTGGACGAGCGCCACGCCGGGCGCCTGGACCTGACCGCCGAAGACGGCCTCCAGGCGGGACAGGAAGACCGTTCCCGCGATGCCGTACAGCAGGGAGACCCCGAACAGCATGACGGCGGTCGACACCACCGACACGACGAACAGCTTCACCGCGGCCTCTGAGGAGCGGCCGTCGTAGCGTTTGAGCGCGGTGAGGGCGAAGACCGGCAGCGAGACCAGCTCCAGCGCCACCACGAGCATGATCAGGTCGCGGGAGGCCGGCAGGGTGACCGCGCCGGCGAACGTGCACAGGAGCAGGAAATACCACTCGCCCACCGGGATGCCGCCGCCGGCCAGCTCGGTCATCGACAACAGCACGACGACCACGGCCGCGACCAGCACCATGCCCGCGAACACCAGCGTGAACCGGTCGGCCACGAACGAACACTGCGCCGTCGCCGGGTCCGCGAGGCGAGGCGGGACGCAGAACGTCGACCGCGGCGTGCCGCCCCCGGCCGCCTGGGCGACCACGAAGCCCAGCGAGACCAGCACGCCCGCCAGCGTGACGAGCCCCAGCACGCCCCTCGTGCGCGGGCGGGCCGGGAGGAACGCGTCGAGCAGCAGCACCAGGCCGGCCGCCAGCGCGAGCACCAGCGGGGGCGCGATGACGAAATAGTCGATCTGCTGGATCACGAGGCGCCTCCCAGCAGGATCTGCACGGCCGGGGTGGTGAGCGACAGCAGGAGGCCCGGCCAGAGCCCGAAGAGCAGGATCAGCACCACGAGCGGCGTCCAGGCCAGCAGCTCGTGGGTACGGACGTCGTCCGGCTGATCCCTGATCTCGGCCGGCCGGCCGCCGACGGCGAGCGGCGCCGCCGGGCGCTCGTCGGGGGTGTCATGGGCGTCGCCATCCGGTGCGTCCGGAGTGCCCCCGCCCGGTGACGGACCGCCCGCGCCCTGGAGGACCCGCTCCGCCGGGCGGGCGGGGCGACCGTGGGTGACGCGGGACAACATGACCAGGAAGTACGCCGCCGTCAGCACCGCGCCCAGGCCGCCGATCACCATGTAGGTGAGGAACAGCGGGCGCGGCAGGACGTTCGCCGGCTGGAAGGCGCCGAACAGCGCCAGCATCTCCCCCCAGAACCCGGCCAGGCCTGGCAGCCCGAGCGAGGCGATCGACGCGAACGTGAGCACCGAACCCAGCCGGGGCACCGTGGCCAGCAGGCCGCCGCCCAGCGACGGCATGTCGGCGGTGTGGTAGCGGTCTTTGACCGCCCCGGCCAGGAAGAACAGCAGGCCGGTGATCAGGCCGTGGGCGACGTTGGCGAAGAGGGCGCCGTTGATGCCCACGGGGGTCAGCGTGGCGAAGCCCAGCAGGACGAAGCCCATGTGGCCGACCGAGGAGTAGGCGATCATGCGCTTGAGGTCGCGCTGCGCCAGGCAGGCGAGGGCACCGTAAACGATGCCGACGACGGCGAGCGCTCCGAGCCACGGCGCCACGGCCGCGGCCCCCTCGGGAAGGATGGGGATGGCGATCCTGGCGAAGCCGTACGTGCCCATCTTGAGCAGCACCCCGGCGAGCAGCACGGAGCCCACCGTGGGAGCCTCGGTGTGGGCGTCGGGCAGCCAGGTGTGCAGCGGCCACATGGGCGTCTTGACCGCCAGGCCCACCCCGATCGCCACGAACGCCAGGATCTGTACGGATCTCGCCATGCCGGCGCCGTGGGCCGCGGCCAGCGCCTCGATGTCGAGCGTGCCGGTCTGCGCCCACACGAGCAGCAGGCCGAGCAGCATCACGACCGAGCCGAGCAGGGTGTACAGGATGAACTTGACCGACGCCGCCCTGCGCCCCTCGCCGCCCCAGATGCCGATCAGGAAATACATCGGGATGAGCACGACTTCGAAGAACACGAAGAAGAGCAGCAGGTCGAGGGCGAGGAACGTGCCGATCATGCCGACTTCGAGCACGAGCAGCGTGAACACGAGCGCTCTCGGCCGCGCTCTCATGAGCTGCTCGCCGGCCCGCGCGCGGCCCCAGCAGAGGTAGACGAAGCACAGGAACGTCAGCAGGGCCGTCAGCGCGACCAGCGGCAGCGAGATCCCGTCGACTCCGAGGTGGAAGCGGAGCCCCAGCCCGGCGATCCACGGCTGGTCGATCTCGAACTGCGGGCGCGCCGCCCGGCCGTAGTCGAACGCCGCCACCAGCAGCACGGCCAGCGCCAGCGTGACGCCGGACAGGACCAGCCCGTACGCGCGCAGATGGGGACGGAGCGCGCGCGGCGCGAGGATCAGCAGGAGCGCGCCGAGCAGCGGCACGGCCAGCAGCGCGACGGGAAGCCAGCCCATCATGTGAACATCACCGCCCCGACCGCGATCAGCAGGACACCGGCCAGCAGCCCGCTCACGTAGAGCTGCACGTTGCCGTTCTGGGCGAATCTCAGCGCTCCTGACAGGCCACGCGCCGACCTGCCCGCCCCGCGCACCGCGCCGTCCACGACCCGGTCGTCGGTGCTGACCACGAGCCTGGCCAGCACCATGACCGGGCGTACGAAGAGCGCGGCGTAGAGGCCGTCCACGTAGAACGCCCGCTCGCACGGCACCCGGAACGGCCCCAGCAGGCGGGCCGGGTCGGCGCCGGGGTCGATGCGCCAGAACGCGTAGACCGCCCCCGCCCCGAGCAGGGCGAGCACGACGCTGGTCGCCGCCACGCCCAGGGCGAGGTGCGGCTCGACGGCGAAGCCCAGCAGCAGGGCGGGAAGGGCGAGCAGGGCGACGGGCACGAGCATCGAGCGCGGGGCCTCCCTGCCGTCCACGACGTGGGCGGTGCCGGGCTCGGGCTCGGGAAGCGCCGCGGGTGTCGCCTCGCCGAAGAACGTACGGAGCCAGGCCCTGGCGGCGTACGCGCCGGTGACGGCCACGGTCGCGAGCGCGCAGGCGTACAGGAGCAGTGCGGCCGCGTCGGTGAGGACCCCGGTCGTGAGCGCGCCGTCCATCGCCACGAGAAGGCTGTCCTTGCTGAAGAAGCCGCTGGCCGGCGGGAGGCCCATCAGCGCGGCGAACCCGATCGTCGTCGCCACGAACGTGACCGGCAACTCCCGGCGCAGGCCACCCATCCGCGACATCAGGTTGGAGCCGACGTGGTGGATGACCACGCCCGCGCAGAGGAACAGCAGCGCCTTGAACGCCCCGTGCGTCACCAGGTGGAAGACGGCCGACGTGTCGGAGCCCGCGGCGAGCCCGCCGGCCATGTAGGCGAGCTGGCTGACCGTGGAGTAGGCGAGCACACGTTTCAGGTCGTCCTGCGCCAGCGCGGCCAGCGCGGCGCCCAGCATGCCCAGCGCGGCGATGACGGCCAGCACGTCGAGCGTGGGCCGGGCGGCCAGGAACGCGGGGAAGAGCCGGGCCACGATGAAGATCCCGGCGGCGACCATGGTCGCGGCGTGGATGAGGGCGCTGATCGGCGTCGGACCGGCCATCGCGTCGGGCAGCCAGGTGTGCAACGGCACCTGGGCGCTCTTGCCCGCCACCCCGGCCAGCAGCAACATCGTGGCCGTCACCAGGGTGGCCGGCGACATCTCCGGCACCTTCGCCAGCACGTCGGCGACGCGGAAGCTGCCCGCGGCCAGGCCCAGCACGAAGATGCCGAAGAGGAAGCCGACGTCGCCCAGGCGGGTGACGAGGAACGCCTTGACCGCCGCGCGCGAATTGCCGCGGTCTTCCCACCAGTGGCCGATGAGCAGGTAGGAGCAGAGCCCCATGATCTCCCAGCCCACGTAGAGGACCAGGAGGTCGCCCGCGTAGACGACCAGCAACATCGCGCTGGTGAAGAGGCTGATGAACGCGCTGTAGGAGGGGTAGCGCGGGTCGTCTTTGAGGTAGCCGACCGAGTAGGTCTGTACGGCCAGGGCGACGAGGGTCACCAGGACGCCGAGGATGCCCGACAGGTTGTCGGCCTGCAGGGTGAGCGAGATCGGCACGCCGCCGGTGACGATCGTGCCGTAGGTCTGGCCGGTGGGCGGCGATGTGGTCGCGCCCTCGCCGTTGAGGAAGGCGAACCCCGGGCCCCAGGCCAGCCCGATGGCCAGGACGGCGGAGGCGGCCGTGGGCAGGACGGCGATCCAGGCCGCCCTGGTGTTCGCCCGCGCGCCCGCCGCTCCTGCCCTGAGGTCTTCGGTTGCCGGTCCTCGGCTGCGGGGCAGGCGGGAGAGCAGCAGGCCCGCGAAGGCGGCGAGGAACGGCAGCAGGACCGCCAGCAGGGGGAAAGTCGTCATCGCCTGCCCCCTCGCGGGTCGGTGGACGTGCGTGGAGCAGTCCGTGGTCCGTCGCCGGTGGGCGTGCCCGGCGCGGCCTGCGGGCCGGCGGTGGGCGTGGCCGGCACGGTCTGCGGGCGGTCGGGGTCGTCGGCGGGCTCGGCGAGGTCGCGGAGGTGGTCGATGTCGACGGTGCGGCGGTTGCGGTAGAGCGCCAGGATGATGGCCAGGCCCAGGCCCACCTCCGCGGCGGCGATGACGATGACGAAGAGGGTGAGCACCTGACCGCTGTGCAGGCGGTCGCCCAGCCACACGTCGAACGCGACCAGGTTGAGGTTGACGGCGTTGAGCATCAGCTCGACCGACATCAGCACCAGGATCGTGTTGCGCCGGGCGAGCACGCCGTAGACGCCCACGGAGAACAGGAGCGCGGAGACGACCGCCGGGTAGACGATGTGCACTAATGACCCCCGGTCTGCTCGGGTGGCGTGCTGCCCATGGTCTGGTCGGACGGCGACGTGTTCTCAGAGTCGGCCGTAAGGCTGCTCGGAGGCGGGGAGTTTCCTGGCCGGCCGGGGGGCGGAGCGCTCGCGGGCTCGGCGGGTGGGCCGCCGGGAATGTCGGTGCGGGACAACACGATCGCGCCGATCAACGCGGCGAGCAGCAGCACGGACAGCGCCTCGAAAGGCAGCACCCAGGTGGCGAACACGCTGGCGCCCAGCTCTTTGGCGGCTCCCTTGCCCGGGTGCAGCGGGGCGTAGGCGGTGCGGAAGCCGTCGATCACCACGGTGACCAGGAGGGCCGCCGTCGCCACCGCCACCACGGCGGCGACCACCCGGTTGCCGCTGTCGAGATCCGCGGAAGGGCCGATGGGAGCGCGGGTGAGCATGATGCCGAACAACATCAGCACGACCACCGCGCCGACATAGATCAGGACCTGGACCCATGCCACGAACTCCGCCGTCAGCACGAGATAGCCGCCGGCCAGCGCGCCGAAGCAGACCACCAGCCAGAGGGCGGCGTGAACGAGTTGCCTCGTCGTGACGACGAGCAGCGCCGATCCGACCGCTACCGCGCCCAGCAGCAAGAAGACGATCTCTTGCCCGGTGGGTGACAGGTAGGAGGGCACCGCCTCGGTCACGACTCCTCCTCGGACTCCCTTGTGTCGTCAGGACCGAGCCGCCCAGGCGGACGGATGGACCGTGGATCGGCCATCTTCCGCTTGCGGGGGCTCGCGGGTGAAGTCTGCTCCGGCGAGCCGGGCTCGGGTTGCGGGTGGCTCGAAGCTGTGGACAACGTGTCCGAGGACGGCTGGCCTGTGGATGAATCCGGTCCCTGAGGGTGAGCCTCCGGCCCATCGGAGCGGTCTGTGGAGCGTCCGGTGTCCTCCGCCGATTCCGGCTCGGGATTCTCAGGGCCGGTCGGGGGAGCCGCCGGTCCGCCGGTGTCCGCCGGGTCATGGCCTTCGGCTGGAGCGTCGCTCTGAGCGCCGGACGGAAGGGCTCCAGGGGGGCGGATGGCCCGTACGTCGGCCATTGATCGGCGGGGACGCTCGCGACCGCCGGCGGGCCGTGATGGTGCCGCAGGGCCTGTCGTGGACGCGTCTGTGTCCGGCTCCGGCGTGCCGGACACGGACCTCTCGTCGGTGGCTCCGGCGGAGGGCTCGGACGCGCCGCGCGAGGGGTCCGACGTGCCGGGCGTTGCTCCGCTCACCGAGGCTGACGTGCCGGACGACCGCCCGCTCTCAGGCGTTGGCGTGCTCGTGCCGGGCTCACGTGCACCGGCCGCGCGCTTCGGTCGGGCGGGCGCGGGATCCACTGTGCCTGCGGGATCCGGTGCGGTGGGCTGCCTGCCGGACGGTGCGGTGCGGGAGGCGCGGTCGGCGGCCGGGCGGCGCGGGGCGGCCGTGAGTTCCTTCGGTGGCTCGGCTCCGGGGTCGTGGGCGGGAGGCGGAGGTACGGTCTGGGTCCAGGCGGCCAGCTTGTCCTTCTCGTGGAGGAGGTTGCGGATGTCGCCCTCGGCGTACTCGAACTCCGGCGACCAGAAGAGGGCGTCGAACGGGCACACCTCGATGCAGATGCCGCAGTACATGCACAGGGAGAAGTCGATGGCGAAGCGGTCGAGGACGTTGCGCTGGCGGGCGCGGCCGCCCTCGGGCGCCGGGATCGTCTCCTTGTGCGAGTCGATGTAGATGCACCAATCTGGGCATTCTCGGGCACAGAGCATGCAAGAGGTGCAGTTTTCCTCAACCAGGGCGATAACGCCCCGGCTCCGCGGTGGTAGAGCAGGCTTGACCTCGGGATACTGCTGCGTGACCGATTTACGCAGCATGTGGCGAAGGGTGATGGACAGCCCTTTTGCCAGTCCGACTCCCGGTATCCGCCCCATGTTCAACATCATGACGCACTTGGCCTCGCAGGTGAATGAGCCAGAGCATTGTCCCCAGTTTTTCCACAGCTATCCACAGGCTGAGAGGCGGTTATCCACAACCTGTGCACTCGCCCGATATGAACCGGTAGTTGAACGATAGTCTCTCCGCCATGCAACACAGCCACTCAGTCCGTCCCAGTGGCGGGAGGTGGGCGGCCGCCGTCTTGTGGGCCTGCCTGCCCCTGTTCACCTGCGGCCTGGCGACCCCGTTCAGCATCGGGTTCGCGGCTTACTGGTTGCGAAACGTCTGGCACTTCGTCGCCGCGTGCGTCTACCTCGTCGGCATCGGCTCGTTCACGATCTCGGCCCTCGCGTACGCCGACTTCGAGGACGTCCCGGAGCCCCTGGCCGTTCTGGTCACGCTGGGGCTGCTGCTCAGCTGGGGCGGAGGGGTCATCCACGCGGGCATCCTCGTGCCCCACATGGTGCGCGCCCGCCTCAGAGCGACGCCCCTTCCTCCACACCGGCCGATGGACGTGCACAAGCGCACCACCTCCCCCAGCCCGCCGCATCGGCGGCGTCCCGGGCAACCCGAGTGGGTCGGCCACTACCGGGTGCTCCGGGAGCTCGGGCGGGGCGGGCAGGGGGCGGTCTACCTGGCGACGGCGCCCAACGGGGCGCGGGTGGCGGTGAAGGTGCTGCATGACCTGGTCGACGAGATGGCGCGGAAGAGGTTCGCGCGGGAGGTGGACGCGGCCCGGCGGGTGGCGACGTTCTCCACGGCCCGCCTGCTCGATGTGAGCATCTCCGGCCAGCACCCCTACATCGTCAGCGAATACGTCGAAGGCCCGTCGCTCGAGCAGCTGGTCAAGAAGCATGGGCCGCGCGACGAGGACGGGCTGACCCGGCTGGCGCTGGCCACGGCCGGGGCGCTGGCGGCCATCCACAAGGCGGGCATCGTCCATCGCGACTTCAAACCGAGCAACGTGCTGATCGGGCACGACGGCCCCCGGGTGATCGACTTCGGCATCGCCAAGGCGCTCGACCAGGTGACCATGACGACGGGGAAGATGGTCGGCACGCCGCCCTACATGTCGCCCGAGCAGCTCTCAGGAGAGACCGTGGGCCCGGCCTCCGACGTGTTCAGCTGGGCATCGACGATCATCTTCGCGGCCACGGGCCGGCCCGCGTTCGGGGAGGACACGGTGCCTGCCGTGTTTAACCGGGTGCTCACGATTCACCCTGATCTGTCGCCGCTGCCGCCCGCTTTACGAGGGATCGTGGGCGCCTGCCTCAACAAGCGCCCGGACGAACGTCCCTCGGCCTCCGACGTGATGCTGGCCATCGTTCACTGACGCTCGGGCAGCGGCCCGTGCGGCTCAGCGCGGGTAGGGCCGGTTGAATCGGGGCGGGCTGAACGAGACATACCGAGGGGCGGGGTCGGCCCTCAGCGCCGCCGCTCGGGCGTTCATCGCCCGGGCCGACGTCGCGGGCCAGTGACCGCTCCGCAGCCGGTCGAGCATCGTCGTCAGCGCGGCCTGCTGCTCCGCCGTCGAGAAGTCGCAGTGGCCGACGGTCTCCGTGTACGTCTGGCGCAGCAGGGAGTTCGCGCCGGCCCGGCGCGCCTTCTCTCCGTAGGACTGCTGCTGGGCGACGGTGGAGATCTGGTCACCGGTGCCGGACAGGGTCAGCACGGGTATCCGCAGTTCGCCGTCCAGGACGATGCCGCGGGAGAACCGCTTGACGGCGTCCGGGTCCGCCGCGATGCGAGGCGCGGCGGCCAGGTTCCTCAGGTCCGCCGCGAGTTCCAGGCCTGCCGCCTTGTACAGTCCGCCGACGGCACGCCGGAGGGCCGGATCGGCCAGGCGCAGCTGCCTCGTGTAGTCCACGCCGGTGTTCCAGGACGGGTTTCCGCCGACCACCGCCATGATCTGGCGCCGGCTGCTCATGGCCTGCCCGACGTAGGGCAGGGGCCCGCCGGCGAGCGCGAGGTAGGCGCCCTGCTCCAGAGCGCCCGCGTCCCTGCTGTCCGGAGGCGGCGGCGTGGACCCGTCGGGGTTTCGGCCCCAGGCGGGCAGCTGGCCGATAGCGGCGGCCAGTGCGATCCGGGCCCGGCCCTCGGGAGTCTGCTGCGCCGCGGCGAGGGCGTCGATCCACGCCTTCCTGGCCGACTCGACGTCCTCCGGGATGTCGATGACCGGCAGCCCCGGTGCGATCAGGCGCTCGAGCACGAAGAGCGTGTCGAGCTTCTGGTTCCACTGAGCGACGGACCCGCCCAGTCCGCCGCACATCGGGACGGCCGCGTCGAAGGCGTGGGGGTGGACCTGCGCGGCGCCTGCGGCGACGAAACCTCCCATCGAGGTCCCGGAGGCAATCGCCTTGCGGGCCGGGCCGTAGGCCTGCTCGAAACGGGCCAGCGCTTCGGCCTGGTTGTCGATGGCGGACCGGATGTCCCAGCCGGTGATCGCCCGGCTCGTCCCCCCGCGGGCCACGCCGTCGGCCAGCAACCGCGCGGTCAGGGGCTCGTCCAGGCCCGAACCGGCGAAGTCGAGGGCGACCACCACCGTGCCGTTCCAGCGGGCCGGGACGACGAACTCGTAGGGCGTGCCGTCATCGAGGGTGCCGCTGACACAGCTGGGGTGGGCGGGAGAGTCCGGCAGGCACCGCGTCCCGCCGGAGGGCCTGCCGGGGGTGGCGCCGACGGTTTCACTCCCGCCGGCGGCCGCCGTCGCGCCGACGGTTCCACTCCCTGCAGCGGCCGTCACCGTGTCAGCGGTTCCACCGCTGACGGTGATCGCCGCGACGGTGGTTCCGCTCCCGACGGTGGTCGCCGTGGCGACGGTCGCCACGGCGGCCAGGCGTGCGAGCTTTCGGCGGCGGGTCACAGCGGCAGTCCCTTCGACTCGATCGTCCAGCCGTCCTCGGTGCACAGTCCGCAGTCGGGGCCGACGAAGCGCGCCCCGGCGGCCCGGTCCCCGCGCAGGACGTAGTCGAACCAGTCCGCGGCCACCTGCCAGCCCATGGTCGCCTGCAGTCCCGCGATCAGGCCGACGTGGCCGGCCGCCGCGTCACTGGCCAGGACGGCGGGAACGTCGAGCAGGGCGTAGTTCTCGATGCTGTTCTGATGGGCGACGTCGTCAGGACCGCCGTCGACCAGGAGCGTGGGAGTGTGCAGGTCGGCGAGCCGGTCGCGCCCGTAGCCGCCGAAGCTCGGCTCCGCGAAGTACCCGGTGTTGAATCCGGCGACCGCGTCGATCATGGGGTCGGTCCCGGCGGCGAGGGCCTCGATGCCGCCGCAGCTGTGGCCGAGCACGCCGACCCGCGTCGTGTCCACCCGTCCGTCGAACTGCTTGCGGGCCCGCTTCGACTCGGTGGCCCAGCGGGCGGCCGCGAGGAGCGCCTCAGGGCGCGCCGTCGTCTGGTCGGGGGTGCTCGGGACGGGGAACTCGTCCACCCCGCCGTTGGCCACGACGATGTACCCCTGGGAGGCCAGACCGGTGAGGAACGTGATCCCTTCGAGGTTGCTCGTCGCGCAGGCGCCGTTGCCGTGCACGATGACCGGCAAGCTGCCCTTGCGCAACGCTTTGAGATCGGCCGGGCGGTAGACGGTGTGCCCGGATAATCCGTCGGCGGCCTCCCTGACCGTGGGCAGCACGGCCGGCGTCGAGCCGCCGGCCGTGGAGGGCATCCGTGGTGGCGGACTCTGAGCGAACGACGCTTCGGCGGACGACACTGCGGCGGGGCCGGGGACGGTGAGGACGGCTGCCCCCACGGTCACCGCCAGCAGGGTCCGCGCGGTCATGGAGCGGGCGAACATGATGCGTTTCCTCCACGGTTGATGGACGGGACAGGGGGTGTTGCGGGCCGGCCGGACGGCGGCCCAGGAAACGGGCTCAGCCGCGGGGGACCAGGCGTAGCGGCGCCGATCTCGGACCGAACTCCAGCCAGTTGAACATCTCCACCTCGCCGTCCGGTTCGACGCGGGTGGTGCCGGCGAGCAGCTCGCCCAGCGCGGCCGCCATCTCCAGCCGGGCCATCGCCGCGCCGGGGCAGCGGTGCGCGCCCCGGCCGAACGCGAGGTGCCGGTTGGGCCGCCGCCCAAGGTCGAGCCGGTCGGCGTCGTCGAACACCGCCTCGTCCCGGTTCGCCGAGGGGAAGATCATCGCGATGGCCTCTCCGGCGTGCACCGTGCGGCCGCCGAGTTCGACATCCCGTGTGGCGGTGCGGGCGAACACCCGGTAGGGGGCGTACAGCCGCAGGAGTTCCTCGATCGTCGCCGGCAGCAGCCCGGGGTCGGCGCGCAGCCGGTCCTGGAGGTCGGGGTCGCGGGACAGGTGGACGGCCGCGCTGCCCAGCACGGCGTGCGGCGCCCCGATGCCGGCCACGACGGTCTGCCGTACGGTGGCCACGACCAGGTCGTGCGGGATCGGCCGCTCCGGGTCGCCGGACGCCCGCAGCAGGCTGCTCACCAGGTCCTCGTCCGGGTCGCGGGGGTTGGCCCGGCGGTTCTCGACGATGGCCCGGGCGATGGCGTACAACTCGTCACTGGCCGCCATGACCCGGGCCCGGTCCATCTGCTGGATGGCGAAGCTGTACTCGACGCCGATCCGGCGGATCTCCAGCACCTGGTCGACCGGCAGGCCGAGGAACATCGCGAAGCAATGCGCCGCGTACGGCAGCGCGAACTCCTGGGAGTAGTCGCCGCCGCCGCGGGCCAGCAGCGGCTCCAGCAGTTCGCGTGCCGCCTGCGCGAAGGCCGGTTCGAGACGCCGTACCACGCCGCGGCGCAGCACCCGGTCCATCGGGGCGCGGTAGATCCCGTGCTCGGGCGGGTCGAAGTGCAGTGGCGGCCGGCGCTGAACGCGCGGCACGTGCGGGACGACGTTCTGCACCGCGGTGCTGAACGTCCGGCTGTCCCTGGCCACCTGCACCACCTCCGCGTAGCGGGTGGCGGCCCAGAAGCCGCCGAAGGCGTCGCTCCACGGCACCGGGCAGCGCCGCCGCAGCTCGGCGTAGACCTCGTGCGAGCTGTCGAAGGTCTCCGGTGCGGTGGGGTCCCAGTCGGAGGCGCGTGAGAGGCCGTCGCCGTTGGTGGTCATGGTGAGATCCCTTCGTTCACAGCAGGTGCCTGCGCGCGATCCGGGCGAGTGTCTCGATGGCGTACACCACGACGGCGATCGCGATGATGATGGCGGCGGTGGTGTCGTACCTCAGCGTGGCGATCGACTCCTGCATGAGGTAGCCGACGCCGCCCGCGCCGGCGATGCCGAGCACGATCGACTCGCGCAGCGCCAGATCGGCCACGAACAGGCCGTTGCCGGTGAACGACGGCACGAACTGCGGCCAGATCCCGGCGGCGAACGCCTGCCACCGGCGGGCGCCGACCGAGGTCAGCGCCTCGTGCGGCAGCGGGTCGAGCTGTTCGAGGGAGTCGGCGAAGAACTTGGCCGCCAGCGCGGTGCAGGAGATCCACAGGGCCAGGAAGCCGGCGAACGGGCCGAGCCCCAGCGCGGCCACGAACAGCAGCGCGTACACCAGGTCGGGGATGCCCCGGACAACCACCAGCAGCACCCGGACCACCACGGACAGCGGCCGCCAAGGGGTGGTGTTGACGGCGGTGAGCAGGGCCAGCACCAGCCCGCACGCCGCGCCTGCCGCGGCGGCGCCCAGCGCCATGAGCAGGCTTTCCAGCACCGCCATGAGCAGCTCGCCGGAGAACGCGGGCGGCCACATGCCGGCGAGGACGCCGCGCAGGTTCGTCCAGGCGCCGGACAGCCGGCTCAGGTCGGGGTTCAGGGACCACAGCGACACGAGAAAGACCACCCCGGTGGCGACCGTGCCGGCCACCCGCAGCACCCGGCCGCGGTCCCAGCCGACGTCGTGCGGGGCACGCCCGGCGGGCAGCGCGGCCGTACCCGTCGAGCCCGCGGCGGACCGGCCGGCTCTGGTGCGGCGGCGAACCGCCACCGACAGCAACTCCAGCAGCAGCACCAGGGCGACGATCACGCAGATGATGCCCGCCGCCCGGTGGTAGTTGAGGCTGCCCAGCGCGGTCTGCAGCGCCACACCGATGCCGCCGGCCCCGACGACGCCGAGCACGGCCGACGTCCGGATGTTGATGTCCAGGCGGTACAGCACGATGGCGGTCAGCGCGGGGAACACGCGGGGCAGGACGGTGGAGACGGCCACCTGCACCTCGCCGGCCCCGCACGCGCGGGCGGCCTCGGCGGGGACGGGGTCGGCCTCCTCGACGGCGTCGGCCAGCAGCTTGGCGATCATGCCCACCGAGTGCACGGCGACGGCGAGCGCGCCGGCCAGCGGACCCAGGCCGAAGATCCGTACGAACAGGATCGCGAAGGCCAGCGTCGGCACGGCCCGGGTCAGCACGACGGCCACCCGGGCGACCGGCCGCAGCCAGCGGGGCCCGCGGAAGGTGCGCGCGGCGGTGAAGGCCAGCGGTACCGAGGCCAGCACCGCCAGGCCGGTGCCCGCCACGGCGATGAGCAGCGTCTCGATGATCATCCGGGCGACGTCGCCGGCGCCGGACAGGTCGGGCGGCCACATCCGGCGCAGCAGCCGCGCGGTGTCGTCCAGCCCTGCGGCCAGAGTGGCAGGGGACAGGCCGATCCACCAGAACGTCACCCAGGTCACGGCCACGGCCGCGACGAGCAGCCCCGCCGCGACCAGGGCGCGGGCGCTCCACGGCGGCCGCAGCGGGCCCGGGTCCGCCGCGGCCGGGGCGTGCGTCGGAGAGGTGGTGCTGGTCATCGGCCCGGCCCCCGGGATGCCGCCGCCGGGTCGTAGATCTCTCGCAGCCGCTCGGCGGTGAGGCCGGCGGCCGGCTCGTCCAGCACCAGCCGGCCGCCGCGCAGCGCCACGACCCGGTCAGCAGTGGAGAGCGCGAACTCGACCTGGTGCAGGCTGCACACGACGGAGATGCCGTCCTCGGCGCTGATCCTTTTGAGGATCTCCAGCACCAGTACGCTCGCCGCCGGGTCCAGCGAGGCGACCGGCTCGTCGGCGAGGATCAACTCGGGGCTCTGCAGCAGGGTCCGGGCCATCGCGACCCGCTGCTGCTGCCCGCCGGAGAGCGTGTCACAGCGCTGGAACCGCAGGTCGGCCAGCCCGACCCGGTCCAGGTGCTCCACGGCGCGGACCCGCAGCGCGCGCGGGTAGCTCATCACCCCGTACCTGGGCAGCCGCAGGGTGGCCAGCGACCCCATCAGCACGTTCTCCAGCGCGGACAGCCGCCCGACGAGGCCGAACTGCTGGAAGACGAACCCGACCCGGGCGCGCAGGGCGCGCAGCCGGCTGCGGGAGCAGGTGGCCGGGTTCTCGCCCAGGGTGCGCACGGTGCCGCTGTCCGGCAGGTGCATGCCGTTGACCAGCCGCAGCAGGGTGGACTTGCCGGCTCCGGAGGGGCCGACCAGGGCGACGAACTGACTCCGCGGGACGTCCAGCGAGATGTCGTCGAGCACGGTGACGCCGTGGAAGCCCTTGCCGACCTCCGACAGCCGCAGCACGGGGTCGCCGGTCACGGCGGGTTCCTCAGCCACCGGACGTGCAGACCTCGGCCTTGGTGATTTCGCAGATGCGCGTGATCGGCTGGTAGGTGGCGTCGGTGGCCTTGACGAACGTCCAGGCGGCGGAGGTGCCTAGGGTGCAGGCCGTGGCGTCGGCGTGCCGGCCCCAGGTCTTCGGCCCCTTGATCTCGTTGCCCTTACACAGCCCGGCGGAGGCCGCGCCGGTCGCGGTCAGGCCGGTCACCGTCTTGGAGATCTTGTCGCGGACGTCCTGCGGAAGCCACGTGCCGACCACGATCGGCGGCCCGGGGATGAGCGGCGAGGTCCACACCTTGGTGACCTGCCCCGGCTTGAGCTGGCCGCGAGCGGGCAGCAGCTGGTCGATGAACACGTCGCCGACGAAGGCGATGTCGCAGTCGCCGGCCAGCAGCGAGGCGACCGCCGTGTCGTGCCCGTGAGTGAACACGGTCTTGACGTCGTTGTCCACGTCGACGCCGGCTTCCCGCAACGAGGCGAGGGGCTGGAGATAGCCGGTGGTGGAACCGGGGTCGGTGAAGCAGACGTCCTTGCCGGCGACGTCCTTGAGCGAGGCGATGCTCTTGTCGTCGCCGCGGGTCACTCCGTAGGCGTGCGCGCCGGGGTCGCCGTCCGGGGCGGCCAGCGGGACGCCGACGGGCTCGACGTCGGCGCGGCTGCGCGCCAGGTAGTAGCTGAAGGCTCCGTAGACGGCGACGTCCACCCGCTTGGCGACCTGGGCCTCGACGACGGCGGCGTTGCTGGTGACGGCCTGGAACCGCACCGGTACGCCGAGGTCCTTCCGCAGCGCGGAGACGATCGGGGCGAACGACGCCTCGAGGTTGTCGCTCTGCTCCGACGGGATGGCGGCGAAGACCAGCTCGCCGGGCCGGTCACCGTCGGCGGCTGCGCTGCGGGTGCTTCCTGGACCGGCACCACAGGCGGGCAGGAGTGCGATCGCGGCGCCCGCCGCGATGACGCCCAGAGCTGACTTTCGGAACATCGCGGCTCCTCACATGCAGGTGGTCGGGCCAAAGTAAGCAGGTCCACGAGCATTGTCAACGGTTCTGTGACGACCGTAGGATTACTGTCGAACATAATGAGCGGCCAGGCTGAGGAGTCTGACGATGGACGGACGCCAGGTGGCCGCGTCGCCGGAGCCCGGCTCCCTGCCCAGGGCCCGGCAGGGGGCCGAGCCACAGCGGCTGCTGACCACGCTGCTGGGCGACTACTGGTTCTGGCGGCAGGAGCACATCCCGTCGGCGGCGCTGGTGCGGTTGCTGAAGGAGTTCGGCATCACCGCGGCCAGCGCCCGCGCCGCCCTGCGGCGGCTCACCTCGCGGGGGCTGCTGACCAGCTCCCGCAGCGGTCGCACCACCGCGTACGGGCTGCCGCCCCGGGCCAACGACGTGATCGTGGCGCACATGCGCCGGCTGCTGACGTTCGGCGCCGCCACGCCGCGCTGGGACGGTGAGTGGACGGTCGTCACGTTCTCGGTGCCCGAGGATCAGCGGGACTCCCGCCGCGCGCTGCGCGACGGGCTGCGCCTGCTGCACTTCGGCATGGTCTTCGACGCGGTGTGGGTGTCCCCGCACGACAAGACGGACGACGTCGTCGCGCTCGCGCGAAGGCTGGGCGTGCGCGGGGTGGTCGTGTTCCGGGCCCGCAAGGTCGCCGACGACGACCTGGACCCGGTGCCGGCCCGCGCTTTCGACGTCACCGCCCTGCGCGAACGCTACCTGCGCTTCATCGACACCCACCGGCCGGTCGCCGAGCGGCTGGCGAGGTCCGGCCCGTGCCCCGGCGAGGCGCTGCGGCTGCGGACCGCGATCATGACCGACTGGCGGGTGTTCCCCACGCTCGACCCCGACCTCCCCGCCGAGCTGCTGCCCGCCGGCTGGCCACGCGAGGAGGCCAGGCGGCTGTGCGTGCAGATCTACGACTCGCTCGGGGAGCCGGCGGAGCAACGGTTCCGCGAGATCCTCGCCGGGTTCGACCCCGAACTGGCCGGGCTGGCCGCGCACCACACCTTCACGCAGGTGTCCGGCCTGGAGTCGCCGGTGACCCGCCGTCACACGAGCTTCGACGAGACGACCGACCGCGACCGCCTCGACCTCCTCGCCGGCGGCGACCTGGCCGGCCCGTGGCGGAAAGACGGCGGAGCTCGGTGACAGCGCACACCGAGGACCCCCCAGGAAGCATGACATTCCTATAACGAGCGCACGTTCAAGCGTTGTCAATATACTCCTGTTGTGAATGATAGTGAGCTGTCCGTGGCAGGAGACGTCGACTTTCCGCGCTTCCAGGTCGGCGCGCCACCGCAGCACCTGATCACGACGCTGCTCGGGGACTACTGGATCAGCCGGCCCGAACAACTGCCGTCCGCTGCCCTGGTGCGGCTGGCCGAGGAGTTCGGGGTCTCCGCGGTGGCGGCCAGGGCCGCGCTCAGCCGCCTGACCAAACGGGATCTGCTGGAGTCGTCCAAGTCCGGGCGGCGCACCTACTACCGGCTGACCGACCGGGCCGCCGCGGTGATGCTGGAGGGCAGGCAGCGGATCATGTCCTTCGGCCTGGAGCAGGGCGCCTGGGACGGCAGATGGGTGATGGCGGCCTTCTCCATCTCCGAGGAACAGCGCGACCTGCGGCACGCGCTGCGCGCGCGGCTGCGCTGGCTCGGCTTCGCCCCGCTCTACGACGGGCTGTGGGTCTCGCCGCGGGCGAACGCCGACAGTGCGGCGGCGGTGCTCACCGAGCTGGAGATCCCGATGGCGACGGTCTTCCGCGCCGAGGCCCTGGATCTCCCGGGCATGCGCGCCCCGCAGGAGGCGTGGGACTTCGATCAGCTCCGGCGCGCCTACGAGGAGTTCGTGGCCCAGTACGCGCCTCTCCTGGAACGCGTCCGCAAGGGTGCGGTCGGCGCGTCCGAGGCGCTGGTGGCGCGTTCGGGGATCATGGACACCTGGCGGACGTTCCCCAACCACGACCCCGACCTGCCGGCGGAGCTGCTGCCCGCCGACTGGCCGCGCGCCGCGGCCAGGGGTCTCTTCGTGGAGATCTACGACACCCTGGGGCCGCTCGCCGAGTTCCGCGTCAAGCAGATCGTCGCGGAGTTCGAGCCCGGGCTGGCCGAGCTGGTCGCCCATCACCGGACCGGTTCCATCCTCGCGCCCACCTGATCGTTCCCCGCCACTCCACCGCACAGCCGCCTCTTGACAGGCGTGCACCCTTAGGTGTGACACTTATCCCAACGACCGCACAACAAACTGCAGCCTTAGTCCGGTCGCGGGAGGACCACCATGAGACTGCCCAGGACCATCCTCGCGAGTGCGGCGGTTTTGTCTCTCGCCAGCGCCGCAGCTTGCGGCGGCGGAGGCGGCGGTGAGACGCAGCGGCCGGCCGGTGCGACGGCTCTGTACGACGCCCTACCCGATGCCATCAAGGAAACGGGCGTCATCCGATTTGCCGGAGACTCCCACCCGCCCTACCGGATCGTCGCCAACGACGGCAAGACCGTCACGGGCATCGACAAGGAGTTGCAGGACGCCCTCGGCAAGGCGCTGGGGGTCCGCACCGAGATCTCGATCGTCAGCGGCCTGCCCGCGGCGCTCTCCGGCATGCTCGCCTCCCGGTACGACGCCTTCAACGGCCCGGTCAAGGACACCGCCGAGCGTGAGAAGCAGTTCGACGCGATCGTGTGGATGGTCACCCGGACCTCCTATCTGATCCCCAAGGCCGGGTCCGCGGCCATCAAGAGCTCGGGTGACCTGTGCGGCAAGCGGGTCGCCGGCACCGCGGGCAGCATCGTCGAGGACCAGGCCAGGCGCCTGACCGAATGGTGCGCCAAGCAGGGCAAGCCGCAGATCGACTTCATCGGCTTCGCCGACACGAACGGCACCATCCTCGCCGCCACGTCCGGCCGGGCCGACGCGGCGGGCATGACCGAGAGCGCGGCCCTCGACGTGCTGGCGAAGCAGAAGGACGCCTTCACGTACGTCACGCAGACCGACGAGCAGGGAGCCGGCGTCGACCAGCTGGCGATGCTCGTGCCGAAGTCCAGCGGTCTCGGCCCGGTCATGCTCGACGCGTTCAAGGAGATCTTCAAGAACGGCGAGTACAAGAAGATCATGGACAAGTACGGGCTCCAGAAGGTGGCGGTGGAGGAGCCCGAGATGAACACAGCGGCGGCGCAATGAGCTCGGCACCGCAGGTCGTGGACGTCGCCTTGGCCCGTCCTCGCATTCGCCCCCTGCGCTGGGTGGTCGGAGCCGTGCTGCTCGTGCTCGTCGCGCAGTTCGCCTGGTTCCTCGTCACCAACCCGCGGTTCGCCTGGCCGGTGGTCGGCACCTACCTGTTCGACCCGAACATCCTGCGCGGTCTGGGCATGTCGCTGCTGCTCACCGTCATCGGGATGGTGCTGGGCAGCGTGCTCGGGGTGCTTCTCGCGTCGGGCAGGCTGAGCGGCTTCAAGCCGGTGTCCTGGGCCTGCGGCGTCTACGTCGCGGTCTTCCGCGGCATACCACCCCTGGTCCAGCTGATCTTCTGGTTCAACCTCGGTTACCTCCTGCCGCGGATCTCGCTGGGCGTGCCGTTCGGACCGACCTTCGTCTCGTGGCCGACCAACTCCGTGATCAGCTCGCTGACCGCCGCCGTCATCGGGCTCACCCTGCACGAGGCGGCGTACATGGCCGAGATCGTCAGGGCCGGCATCCTGGCCGTGGACGGCGGGCAGCGTGACGCGGCCCGCGCGATGGGCTTCACGTCCAGGCAGAGCTTCGTCAAGGTCGTTCTTCCGCAGGCGATGCGGGTGATCGTCCCGCCCACCGGCAGCCAGTTCATCAGCCTGCTCAAGGGCACCTCCCTGGTCAGCGTGATCGCGATGGCCGACCTGCTGTACTCGGTGCAGGTGATCTACAACAGGACCTACGAGATCGTGCCGCTGCTGATCGTCGCCTGCGCCTGGTACCTGGTGGTGGTCACCGTGCTGTCGCTCGGCCAGCGGCGCCTGGAGCAGCACTTCGGAAGGGGGCAGCGGTGAGCGACACCCCGGTCCTGCACGTCCGTGACGTGCGCAAGCGGTTCGGCGACCACCTGGCGCTCGACGGGGTGAACCTCGACGTGCACGAGGGCGAGGTCGTCACCGTCATCGGCCCGTCCGGGTCGGGCAAGTCCACCCTGGTCCGCTGCGTCCACCAGTTGGAGAGCATCGACGGCGGGGCGATGTACCTCGACGGGGAACTGCTCGGCCACGAGATGCACAGGGGCCACCTGCGTCCCCTGCCGGACCGCCGCGTGGCCGCCCAGCGCGGCCGCATGGGCATGGTCTTCCAGCAGTTCAACCTGTTCCCGCACTGGAGCGTGCTGCGCAACGTCGTCGAGGCGCAGGTGGCGGTCCACGGCCTCGGGCAGGAGGAGGCGCGTGCGGAGGCGCTGCGGCTGCTGGAGCGGGTGGGGCTCGCCGGCAGGGCGGACGCCCATCCCCGGATGCTCTCCGGCGGCCAGCAGCAGCGCGTCGCCATCGCCAGGGCTCTGGCCACGCATCCGAGGATCATGCTCTTCGACGAACCCACCAGCGCGCTCGATCCCGAGTTGGTGGACGAGGTGCTGAGCGTCGTGCTCGATCTGGCCCGCGGCGGCATGACCATGATCATCGTGACGCACGAGATGAGCTTCGCCCGCGAGGTGGCCGATCGCTGCGTCTTCATGGAGGAGGGCCGGGTGGTCGAGACCGGCACTCCCGAGGAGATCTTCGACAACCCCGCCTCGCCCCGCCTGCGAGCCTTCCTGTCGCGCTTCTCCGGACGCGCGGCGCCGGCCCCTGACGAACGCGCGCCCGAGGAGGAGACCACCTCGTGACCTGCACGGTAATGGCCGTCGGCGACCTCGTCGTCGACGAGCCCGACCCCGCGTCCTTCTTCGCCCCGGCACGGGAGACGCTGCACCGGGGCGATGTGGTGATCGGCCACATCGAGGTGCCCCACAGCACGTCCACCGCCCAGGTCAGCACCGACGTGCCCGCGCCGCCCGCCGATCCCGCCGCGCTCCCCGCGGTCGCCGGGGCCGGCTTCCACGTGGTGACGCTCGCGGGCAACCACGTCTACGACGTCGGCGACCAGGGAGTGGCCGACACGATCAGGTACGCGACCGACGCCGGGCTGGCCACCGCGGGCGCCGGCATGACTCTCGACCAGGCCCGCCGTCCCGCGGTCGTGGAGCGCGACGGGCTGCGGATCGGCGTGCTGAGCTACAACTGCGTCGGCCCGCGCGAGTCCTGGGCGACCAGCCGCAAGCCGGGCTGCGCGTACGTCAAGGTGCTGACCCACTACGAACTCGACCACGCCAGCCCCGGCGGGCCGCCCGCCGTCTACACCTTCGCCGATCCCGCCTGCCTGGAGCGGCTGGCCGCCGACGTGGCGGCCCTGGCCGCCGGGGCCGACGTCGTGCTGGTGTCGCTGCACAAGGGCGTCGGCCACACGCCCGCCGTGCTGGCGATGTACGAGCGGCCCGTCGCCCATGCCGCCGTCGACGCCGGAGCGCACGCCGTGTTCGCCCACCACGCCCACATCATGCGAGGCGTCGAGATGTACCGCGGCAGGCCGATCTACCACGGGCTGGGCAACTTCGTGACCGTCACCCACGCGTTGACGCCCACAACGGGCGACGAAGGCGAACGGGCCGCGTGGGCGCGCCGCAGAGTCGAGCTGTACGGCTTCGCCCCGGACCCGGACATGCCGTACTACCCCTTTCATCCCGAGAGCCGGAACACCGCGATCGCGCTCTGCCGCTTCGACCGCGACGGCCTGGTCTCGGCCGGTCTCGTGCCCTGCTGGATCGACGCCGCCGGCCGGCCGGTGCCGCTCGGCGACGACGAGGAGGGACGGCGGGTCGTGGCGTACATCGAGCGCATCACGCGGCAGGCGGGCCTGGAGACGGAGTTCCGCTGGGAGGGGGACGAGGTGGTGCTGCGTGGCTGAACGTCCGCTCGCCGGCCGCACGGTGATCGATCTGACCACGGCGCTGTCCGGGCCGTACGCGACCCTGCTGCTGGCCGGGCTCGGCGCCCGCGTGATCAAGGTGGAGAATCCGCTGACCGGCGGCGACAGCTCCCGCAACAACGCCCCCTATCTCGGTGCCGACGGGCTGGCACTGGCCCGCGGCGGGGACGGCGACATGTCCGTGTCGATGCTCCTGCGGGGCCGTAACAAGCAGAGCGTCACGCTCAACCTGAAGCATCCCCGGGCCCGCGACGTCCTGGCCGGTCTGGTCCGGGTGTCGGACATCATGATCGACAACTACAGCGCCGGCGTCACGGCGCGGCTCGGCATCGGCCACGACTGGGCGAGCACGATCAACCCGGGCATCGTGTGCACGTCGATCAGCGGTTTCGGCGCGCAGGGCGGTCCCGGCTCTGGCAAGGCGATGGACACCATCATCCAGGCGCTCAGTGGCGTGATGATGACCGCGGGCGCGCCCGGCGAGCCGCCTGTCCGCTTCGGGTTGCCGGTGGGCGACCTGGTCGCGCCGCTGTACGCGGTGATCGGCACACTCGCCGCGGTCCTGCGGGCCGACGCGACCGGCCAGGGCCAGCACGTGGACGTGTCCATGCTCGGGGCGCTCACCTCGCTGGTCGCGTGCGAGCCCTTCGACGCCTACGAGAAGCTGGGCCTGCCCATGCGCACGGGGACGACCGTGCCCAGGCTGGCGCCGTTCGGCACGTTCCCCGCCGCGGACGGCTGGTTCGCGCTGTGCGGCCCGACCGACGCCTTCGCCCGCGGCCTGTTCGCGGCGATGGGACGCGACGACCTGGCCGCGGACCCGCGGTTCGCCTCCCGGGACGCGCGCGTGGCCAACTCCGGGGAGCTGCACGAGCTGGTGGGCTCGTGGGCGGCCGACCGGCCGCTCGCCGTGGTCCTCGACCTGCTCACCCGGCACGGCGTGCCCGCCGCCGAGGTGCGTGAGCCCGGCGACGCCGTACGCGACCCGCTTGTGCTGGAGCGCGAGGAGGTCGTGCCCCTGGAGCATCCGCGCCACGGCCGCCACGCGGACCTGTACGGGACCGGCGTGCCGATCCGCTTCTCCGCCTCGGAGGCGGCGCTCGACCGGCCGGCGCCCGGCCTCGGCGAGCACAACGCCGAGATCTACGGCGGGCTCCTCGGCTACTCAGGCGCCGAGCTTCAGGCGCTGGCCGAGGAAGGGGTGATCTGACATGCCTACGGCGCTGGCGGCGCTGGAGGAGGCGTACACCCGGCGCGGCTCGAAGGACCGGGCCGACGCCCGGGCCCCGGTCGTCGGCTACGTCGGGGCGGACGTGCCGGTCGAGCTGCTGACCGCCGCGGGAGTGCGCGCGTTCCGCCTCACGGGCGACCCGGAGTCCGGCTTCGCGCTCGGAGATCGATACCTGGGCCGCGGGGTGGACCCGGTGGCCCGTTCGGTGCTCGCCCGGCTGCTCGCCGGGTCCTTCGGCGACCTGGATCGCATCGTGGTCTCGCACGACTGCGAGGCGTCCCTGCGGCTGTTCTACGCGCTGCGTGAGCTTCACCGCGTGGAGCCGGGCTCGGGACTGCCCGAGGCGTACCTGGTGGACATCCTGCACCTGCCGCACCGCACGACCGCCCGGTACAACCGGCGCAGGATCGGCGAGTTCGCGGCCCGGCTCGAAGCCTGGACCGGCCGCCCTCTCGACCTGGCCGGGGCGGTGGCGGCGCACGACGAGCGGCGCCGGCTGCTGGCCGCCGCCGCCGAGCTGCGCAGGGCCGTGCCCGCCCGTCTCACGGGGCGGCAGTTCCTCGCGGTGGCCAATGCGGTCCTGCCCGTCGATGAGCACGTCGCGCTGCTGGAACGGCTGCTGGCCGAGGCGGATCAGCTCGCGGAGCACGCGGGACGGCGCGTCTTCCTGAGCGGCAGCGACCACGACACACCGCACGTGTACGAGGCCATCGAGTCCGAAGGCCAGGTGATCGTCGGCGAGGACCACTCCTTCGGCGGCCTCTTCATGAACGAGCCGGTCGGCGCGGGCGGCCTCGACGCGCTGGCCGAGCGCTACCACCACAGCGGTCCGACCGCCCACCGGGCCACGGCGGGCGAGCGCGCCGCGCACGCGGCGGAGGCCGTACGGCGTTGCGGGGCCGAGCTCTTCGTCGCCTATTGCAGAGCCGGGGACGAGGCCCCGGCCTGGGACTTCCCCGAGCAGCGCGCGGCTCTGGACATCCCCGCCGTGCTGCTGGAGCGCCAGGAGTACGGGCGTGCCGATCTGACCGCCCTGCGGAAGGAACATCCATGCCCGACGTGAGATCGCGCAGTGTGAAATCCCTCGACACGGCGGCCGAGGCGGGCAGGCACCAGCGCGAGTGGTTCGCCGACCTGCGCGGGCGGGTCGCCGCCGGCGAGCCGTTCGCCCTGCTGAACGCGGACGTCCCCCACGAGATCTTCCGCACGATGGACATCCCGTACGCGGTCAGCCAGTGGTGGGCTTCTCTGGTGACCGCCAAGCAGCGTTCGGGGCACTACCTGGAGTTGGTGCGGCAGCGCGGCTACCCCGACTACTCCGAGCAGTACAACGCGGTCACCCTCGGCTCCGCGTTCGGCCCGGAGCCGGAGGCGGGCCCGTGGGGCGGCCTGCCCAGGCCGGACATCGTCGTCTGCGACGCCTCCGGCGACGTCACCCGCAAGATCTTCGACATCTGGGGTCACGAGCCGGGGGTCACCTTCTACCCCCTGGAGAGCGCCGCCGAGAACGAGGTCCCCGTCAACTGGTGGGAGCTCATGCCGCACCGGTGGGAAGAGGCCGTCGGCCCGGCCAGGCTGGACCTGCTCACCGCGGAGCTGGAGAACCTCGTCAGGTTCCTCGAGACCACCACCGGCAGGCGGTTCGACGAGTCCCGCTTCCGTGAGGTGATGGCCCTGGCCAACGAGCAGGAGGAGTGGAACAGGAAGGCGCGCGCCCTCGTCGCCCGCGCCCGGCCCGCGCCGCTCAGCGTCGTCGACAGCATCCCCAGCGTCATGCTCCCGCAGTGGCACCGCGGCACCGAGTGGGCCCGCGACCTCGCCAGGCGCTTCTACGAGGAGGTGCGCGACCGGGTCGACGCGGGCCGGGCCGCGTGCCCGGGCGAGCGGGCTCGGCTGATGTGGATCGGCCGCGGCCTCTGGTACGACATGGGCTTCTACCAGCGCTTCCAGGAGGAGTACGGTGCGGTGTTCGTCTGGTCGATGTACCTCGCCATCGCCGCCGACGGTTACATCCGTTACGGCGACGACCCGATGAGGGCGCTGGCGGCGCGTTTCGCCGCTTTCAGCGACCAGCTCTACACCCCGCCGTGGTCGAGTGAGTGGTACGTGAAGGAGGCCCGCTCGCACGGCATCGACGGCGTGGTCCATCTGGTCTCCGACGACCCCCGGGGGAGCTACTTCACCGCCAGGGCACTGGAGGCGGCCGGGTTTCCGGTGCTCGAGATCCATGCCGACAACGTCGACACCCGCACCTTCGACGACGACATGGTCGTACGCGTCGGTCAGTGGCTGGAGGACGTCGTCATGGCCTGACCTGGATGAAGACCCGTCACCGCGGGTCCTGCCGTACGCCAAGGTGTCGAGGATCTATCGACACATATTCGCACTCATCCGCCTAACACCTCAGGGGGAATTCATGGAGCTGTCCGGCAAGGTCGCCGTTGTCACAGGTGCGGGCCGCGGGCTCGGCCGCGCATACGCCGAGGCGCTGGCCACGGCCGGAGCGGCGGTGATCGTCAACGACGTCGACGCCGCAGCGGCGGCGCAGGTCGTCGCGGCCATCACCGGGAGCGGCGGCCGCGCATGCAGCGTCGAGGCCCCCGTCGGCTCCGCCGAGGTGGCCGACCGGCTGGTCGCCACAGCGGTCAAGGAGTTCGGCCGGCTGGACGTGATGGTCACCAACGCGGGCATCCTGCGCGACCGGGTCCTGTGGAAGATGTCGGACGACGACTTCGACGCGGTGATCGACGTGCACCTGCGCGGCACGTTCACCTGCGCGCGGGCCGCGGCGGTCCAGATGCGCGAGCAGGGCACCGGCGGCCGGCTGATCCTGATCTCCTCGCCGGCGGGCCAGCGCGGGAACTTCGGCCAGACCAACTACGCGGCGGCCAAGGCCGGCATCGTGGCCATGGCCAGGACCTGGGCGATCGAGCTGGCCAGGGCGAAGATCACGGTGAACGCGGTCGTGCCGGTGGCGGCGACGGAGATGACCAAGACCATTCCCGTGTTCGCGCCGATCATCGAGGAGTCCGAGCGGACCGGCCGGCCGTTCCCCGCCTGGCTGCGCAAGGACGAGGGCCTGGGCACCGTCGAGGACGTCGCGGGGCTGATCGTGTTCCTCGCCTCGGACGCCTCCGCCGAGATCACCGGCCAGGCGATCGGGATCGGCGGCGACCGCCTCGCCCTGTGGTCGCACCCCAAGGAGAAGGCCGTCGCCCTCGCCGACGGAGGATGGACGGCCGACGCCATCGCCGCCTCCTGGCAGACGGGGGTCGGCGCCGAGCCTGAGACGTACGGGATCCCCGCCCCCAAGGCCCCCGCCGAGACCGGGCAGGGAGCCTGAGATGGCGGCCATGGACGTCGCCGGGCTGGTCGCGATCGACGTGCACACCCACGCGGAGATCTCCAAGGACGGCCACCGCTCGCTGAGCCCTGAGCTGTTCGGCGCCTCGGAGGAGTACTTCAAGGCCCACGGGCACCGGCAACCGGCCATCCCCGAGATGGCCGCGTACTACCGGGAGCGCAGGATGGCCGCGGTGGTGTTCACCGTGGACGCCGAGCACGCCACCGGGCACCCGCGCATCTCGAACGAAGAGGTCGCGGAGAGCTGCGCCGAACACGCCGACGTGCTGATCCCGTTCGCCAGCGTCGACCCCTGGAAGGGCAGGGCGGGCGCGCGCGAGGCGCGGCGGCTGGTCGAGGAGCACGGAGTGCGCGGGTTCAAGTTCCACCCGAGCATCCAGGGCATCGCCCCCAACGACCCCGTGGCCTACCCGTTGTACGAGGCGATCGAGGAGCTGGGCGTCCCGGCGTTGTTCCACACCGGGCAGACCGGCATCGGCGCGGGTGTCCCCGGCGGGGGCGGCATCCGGCTCAAATATGGCAATCCGATGCTGGTGGACGACGTGGCCGTGGACTTCCCCGAGCTGCGGATCATCCTGGCCCATCCGTCGTTCCCGTGGCAGGACGAGGCACTGGCGGTCGCGACCCACAAGCCGTACGTCCACATCGACCTGTCGGGCTGGTCGCCGAAATACTTCCCGCCGCAGCTCGTGAGGTACGCCAACACGCTGCTCAAGGACAAGGTGCTCTTCGGCTCCGACTACCCCGTGATCACCCCGGACCGCTGGCTGGCCGACTTCGGCAAGCTTGAGATCAAGCCCGAGGTCCGCCCGAAGATTCTGAAGGACAACGCCGTACGCCTGCTCGGGCTCGGCACCCAGGAGAGGACGGCAGACGCATGACCACCACGGCGTACGGGCTCGACGAGATCAGGGCGCTGGCCGGCGAGTCTCTCGGCCACAGCGGCTGGCTGGAGATCGCCCAGGACCGGGTGAACACCTTCGCCGACGCCACCGGCGACCACCAGTGGATCCACGTCGACCCCGACAGGGCCGCGAGCGGGCCGTTCGGCGGCGCGATCGCCCACGGTTATCTGACGTTGTCCCTGGTCATCCCGCTGTTCAACGAGCTGCTCGACATCCAGGGCGTCAAGATGAGCATCAACTACGGCCTGGACAAGGCGCGTTTCCCCAACCCGGTCAAGGTGGGCGCGCGGATCCGCCTGGCCGCCACCGTCGCCTCGGTCGAGGACGTGCCCGGCGACGGCGTGCAGATGCACCTCGACTTCGTCGTCGAGATCGAGGGGGCGGACAAGCCGGCCTGCGTCGCCCGCGCCATCTACCGGCACTACGCCTGACTGACGTCCCGGTTCGTGCTGCCGTACCTGCTTCCCCGACCCCCAGCTGACAGGAGGCCGAACACCGAGACGTCACGGACGACGTGCCGAAGACGGGCTCAGGGAAGATCCAGAGAAACCGGCTGCGGCGCCTGGCCCGCCTGGAGAGCTGAGCAGCGGTCAGGGGGCGTCAGACGATGACCTTGACGACCCCGGTGAGCGCCAGTTGCACGAGCGCCAGCGGGACCAGCCCGGCCCAGGCGAGCTTCTGCAGCTGGTCCTCGCGCAACCGCGGATAGGTCACCCGCAGCCAGATCACCACGAACGCCAGCGCGAACACCTTGACCAGGGTCCACAACCAGCCGGGCAGGAACGGCCCGTGCCAGCCGCCCAGGAACAGGACGGTGGTCAGGAACGACAGGACCACGATCCCGACATATTCGGCGAGCATGAACAGCGCGAAGCGCATGCCGGTGTACTCCGTCATCGGGCCCATGATGATCTCGGACTCGGCGATCGGCATGTCGAACGGCGGGCGCCGCAGCTCCGCCAGCCCGGCCACGAAGAAGACGACGCCGCCGATGGCCTGCCACGGCAACCACCACCACTGCCACGCCTCGACGATGCCGGGGATCGACAGCGTGCCCGCGGCCATCGCCACCGACGAGGCCGCCAGCACGAGGGGCAGCTCGTACGCCATGAGCTGGGCCGCCGAGCGCATGCCGCCGAGCACGGAGTACTTGTTGGCCGAGGCCCACCCGGCCATGATCGCGCCCAGCACGCCCACGCCCATGACGGCGAGCACGAAGAAGAGGCCGAGGTCGAGGTCGACGGCCACGAGGCCGCGGTCGAGGGGGATGACGATCAGCACGAGGAGGTAGGGCACGAGCGCCACACCAGGGGCGATCATGAAGATGCGGCGGTCGGCCGCGGCCGGGACGATGTCCTCCTTCTGCGCGAACTTCACCCCGTCGGCGATGAGCTGCGCCCAGCCGTGGAAGCCGCCCGCGTACATCGGGCCCAGCCGCGACTGCATGTGCGCCATGACCTTGTGCTCGGTCTGCCCCACGATCAGCGGCAGCACCAGGAACACGAGGAGGATGACGGCGAAGCTCAGCACCACGTCAAGCATCGGGCGGCCCCCAGTCGGCTGGAACTCCTGGCGGAAGCGTCTTGCGGCGGCTCGGGGCGCCGTGCCCCGACTCGCCGGGCTCCTTGGCGCCGGGCCACGCCTTGGCCACGCGGGCGGCCAGGACGAAGTCCTTACGCAGCGGATGGCCTTCGAAGCCGTCGGGCAGCAGCAGCGGCACCAGGTAGGGGTGACCGTCGAAGATCACCCCGAACATCTCGTACGTCTCGCGCTCGTGCCAGTTGGCGCCCCTGTAGACGTCGACGGCGCTGGGCAGGTGGGGGTCGGCGCGCGGGACCCGGGTGCGCAGCAGCAGGCGGGTGCGGGCGTCGGGGTTGCAGACGTGGGCCACGATCTGGAACGTGTCCGGCGGGTCGTCGACGCCGGTCAGCCAGTCGAAGAAGGTGTGGCCGAGTTCGTCGCGGACGAACGTCAGCAGCTCGATCCAGTCGCCGGGTGCGACGTCGACGGTGAGGTCGCCGTACGACTCGGTGACCTCCGCGCGCTCGCCGAACCGTTCGGCGATCCGGGCGGTCACCCCTCCTCCGACGAGTGGGAGCGTGACCAGACGTAGCGGTCGCTGAGCTTCTCCCCGGCGATCTTCTCCTGGAGCTTGGTGATGCCGTAGAGGAGCGCCTCCGGCCTGGGCGGGCAGCCGGGGACGTAGATGTCCACGGGGATGATCTGGTCGACGCCGTTGGTCACGCAGTAGGAGTCCCAGTAGGGGCCTCCGCTGTTGGAGCAGGCGCCGAACGAGATCACGTATTTCGGGTCGGGCATCTGCTCGTAGAGGCGCTTGACGGCGGGGGCCATCTTGTCGGTGACCGTGCCGGAGACGATCATGAGGTCGGCCTGCCTGGGGCCGTTCGCGAACGGGATGACGCCGAAGCGGATGAAGTCGTGGCGGCTCGCCGACGTCGCGATGAACTCGATGGCGCAGCAGGCCAGCCCGAAGTTGAACACCCACAGCGAATAGCGCCTGCCCCAGTTGAGGACGAAGCGCATGGGTTTGGGGGCCAATCTGGAGATCGGCCCCACTGTGGGCATCGGGAGGTCCGTTGCTGCCATCAGAGTCTCCCGAGGGGACCGTCGACTTGAGGCGACGGGGGAATCGGGAGCGGGCCCGTCAAGGCCCGAGCGTGCCCTGACCTGTCAGGTCCGCGCATCACGGATGTCCTTCCTGGTTTTGTCGGCGCCAGCCGGTATCGTGGCGTTGTCGTTACCGAACGTGACGGGAGGTGGGTGTGCGCAGATCGTTCAAATTCCTGCTGCGCCCCACCGCCCGGCAGGCGGCGGCGCTGGCGGCGTGCCTGGAGAACCACCGCACGCTGTACAACGCCGCTCTGGAGCACCGCCGCACCGCCTACGCCAAGGCGGGCGTGAGCGTCCGGTACGGCGATCAGTCGGCCGAGCTGAAACACATCCGCGCCGATGATGCGGACGGGCAGGGGCGTTGGTCGTTCTCGTCCCAGCAGGCCACCCTGCGACGGCTCGACAAGGCGTTCGCCGCGTTCTTCAAGCGGGTCGGTGAGGGTCGCGCGCCGGGCTTTCCGCGTTTCAAGGGGCGTGGCCGGTTCAACACGGTCGAGTGGCCGAAGGACGGCGACGGCTGCCGGTGGGACTCCCAGCCCGGCCACCCCACCACCACCCACGTGCGGCTCCAGGGGGTCGGACACGTCCGCGTCCACCGGCACCGGCCCGTGCGCGGCCAGGTGAAGACGATCAGCGTCAAGCGCGAGGGCTCCCGCTGGTACGTGGTGCTGTCGTGCGACGACGTGCCCGCCGAACCGCTGCCCGCCGCCGGCACGGTCGCGGGGATCGACATGGGCGTGGCGTCCCTCGTCACCACCTCCGACGGACAGCATCTGACCAACCCCCGCCACCTGGCCGCCACCGCCGGCCGTCTGGCGGACGCCCAGCGAGACCTCGCCCGCAAGCAACGGGGCTCCAAGCGGCGGCGCAAGACGGTGGCCCGCGTGGCCGCGCTGCATGCCAAGGTCCGCCGCCAGCGGCTCGACCACGCGCACAAGGCCGCGCTCGCCCTGGTCCGCGCCTATGACGTGATCGTGCACGAGGACCTGCGGATCGCGAACATGACCCGCTCGGCGTCCGGCAGGATCGAAGCTCCCGGCCGGAATGTCGCCGCCAAGTCCGGCTTGAACCGGTCGATCCTGGACGCGGGCTGGAGGGTGTTCCTGACGGTCCTCGCGTACAAGGCTGAAAGCGCCGGTCGCAAGCTGATCGCGGTGAACCCCGCCGGCACCTCCCGCACCTGCTCGCGCTGCGGGCACTGCGCGAAGGAGAACCGCGTCACCCAGGCCGACTTCGCCTGCACGGCGTGCGGGCATGCCGCGCACGCCGACGCGAACGCGGCGATCAACATCTTGAGGGCAGGGCTTGCCCTTCGCCAGGCTGCGCAAGCGGCTTAGCGAAAAGCCGCTTCCTTCAGGGAGCGGAGGAGTCACGTGCCCATTCTTACGCGCATCAGGGGGAACGCAAAGGGATCTCCCCTGGCGTGAACAGCCGTTGGGCTGAGCCTGATGCCCCCGCGCGGTCAGTGGTAGCGGGCTGATTGCGCGTTCTCCCTGATGGCCCGTGCCACGCGGCTCGCCGCCGCGTCGAGCTCGGCAACGTGCCACATCCTCACGTCCAGGTGAGTACGCGCTTGCGCCAGGCGTAGACGATGCCGAGGGCGATGAACCCCAGGAACACGAACATCTCGACGAGCGTGGTCAGCCCGTAGCCGGGGGCGTCGAAGACGGTCGCCCAGGGGAACAGGAAGACGGCGTCCACCGCGAACACCACGTAGAGGTACGTGAAGACGTAGTAGCGGACCTGGGACTGCGCCCAGCCCTCGCCCACCGGGTCGACCCCGCACTCGTACGTGGTCAGCTTGTCGGGCGTGGGCCTGGAGGGGCGGAGCAGGCGGTTGGCGAGCAGGGCGCCGGCCACGATGGCGACGCCGATGGCGAGCAGCGCGGCGACGAGCACGTACGACCCGAAATAGCCGTCCATGACGGGATGGTAACTCAGGGGAGACGCAAACCGGGAGATGGTCAAAAGTCAGCACCTGATCATCCCAAATCAGAGTAAATGAGAAGATCGCCCACATAACCTGACATGCATGCGCAAAAAGCGATTCTCTCCAGGAATCGCTCTGCTGGCCCTCTCGGTGTCCGGTTGCGGCATGGCCGCCACCGTGCCCGACAGGGACATCGTGGTCCCGGCAGAGCCGACGTCGATCGACTTTGTCGACCCCACGACCGTGGTCGGCCTGTCCACCAGAACGCTCACCAACGGCGACTCCGCCGACGGCACGTACGCGCACATCACCTACCCCGAGCTGGACGAGGCCCCCGCGCTCAACCGGACGCTGCGCGAGCGGGCGCGCGCGCAGCTGCGTGCCTTCCGCGAGCGCGCGAAGACGAGGGCGGCCGGCCCGCGGCCTGAGCTGAACGTGAACTGGCAGCTCGCCGCCTCCTCCCCCAGGGCGGTCGCCGTGCGGATGCGCACCGGCGAGAAGCTGAAGGCGGGATGGTACTACTCCACGCGGACGTACTGGTTCGACCCGCGCGACGGCAGGGCGGTCGGCTCCTCCGGGCTGCTCGCGGGCGAGGACGCGCTGCGCAGGCTGGGCGTGCTGGTCAAGCGGGAGCTGATCCAGGAGCGCGGGTCTCGGATCGTGGCGGGCGGGATCATCGCGGACGCCGACCGGTTCGACTCGATGGCTTTCAACCGCGACGGGGACCTGGTGGTCGAGTTCGACGACTGCCAGGCCGGGCCGTGCCGGCTGGGCCGGGTGGCGGCGGCCGTGCCGGCGGACGACGTGACGCCGCTGCTGTCCGGCCTGGGGGCGCGGGCGCAGGACGGCGTCAGGGCGGCGGCGCGGAAGGCCGCGGAGGACCTGAACGGCCCCCCGCCCACGGACGATCCCGCGGACGACACCGAGGCCGTCAGAAACCTGGCCGTGACCACCGACTGCTCCGAGACCAAGTGTGTGGCGCTGACGTTCGACGACGGTCCCGGTCCCCACACCGGCGCGCTGCTCGACAAGCTCCAGGAGGGCCGGGCGCGGGCCACGTTCTTCCCGCTCGGCGCGAACGCCGCCGCCGACCCCTCGCTGGTGCTGCGGATGAGCGCCGAGGGGCACCTGGTCGGGAACCACGGCTGGACGCACAGGAACCTTTCCGGCCTGCCCACCAGCAAGATCGCCGACTCGCTGAGGCGGGCCGGGAACGCGATCTCCGTCGCGACCGGGCGGACGCCGACGCTCGTGCGGCCGCCGTACGGGGCCGTGGGCCCGGAGTTGCGCGCCGTCGCGGCCGAGCAGGGCATGTCGCTGGTCACCTGGGACGTCGACACCCACGACCACAAGGGCGGGAAATCTGCCGACATCGCCGAACGAGCGGTGCGCGCGGCGCATCCAGGTGCGATCATTCTCATGCACGACATCCATCGGGAAACCGTCGATGCGGTTCCGGACATCCTCAAAAGGTTGCGCGGGAAGGGTTACAGCTTTGTCACCGTTCCTGAGTTGTACGGCACTGCGGGGATGCAGGCCGGACGCATGTACAGGTCAGGGAGCGAGCAGCCCCTGACATAGCGCGCGTGTAGGGGGACGTATAGTTGGCGCACGTGACCCGAACCGTCCTGTTCGCCCGCCTGCATGTGGACCTCTGCAGGCTCGCATCCGGGCTGTGTCGTCGTTCTCCCGCCTCACCCTGACCCCGGCCGCGTTACCCGCTTCCGCGGCCCGCAAACGCGTGACCTTCCGAGGATCTAGCATGGAAACAGAGAACGCGCCTACATCAACCGCGCCTTGGCGCGTCGAGGAGGACTGAGCTGTGACGAAGCAGGTCCAGCAACTCGACCGCGTGATCATCAGATTCGCCGGAGACTCCGGCGACGGCATGCAGCTCACCGGCGACCGTTTCACGGCGGGCACGGCGGAGTTCGGCAACGACCTGTCGACCCTGCCCAACTTCCCCGCCGAGATCCGCGCGCCCGCGGGCACGCTGCCCGGCGTCTCGAGCTTCCAGCTGCACTTCGCCGACCACGACATCCTCACGCCCGGCGACGCGCCGAACGTGCTCGTGGCGATGAACCCTGCCGCGCTCAAGGCCAACCTGGGCGACCTGCCCAAGGGCTCCGACATCATCGCGAACACCGACGAGTTCACCAAGCGCAACCTGCAGAAGGTCGGCTACGCCGCCAGCCCGCTCGAGGACGACTCCTTGAGCGAGTGGCGCGTGCACGCGGTCCCGCTGACCTCGCTGACCGTCAAGGCTCTCGAAGACTTCGACCTGTCGAAGAAGGACGCCGAGCGGTCGAAGAACATGTTCGCCCTTGGCCTGCTGTCCTGGCTCTACCACCGGCCGACCGAGCACACCATCAAGTTCCTCGAGCAGAAATTCGCCAAGAAGCCCGACATCGCCAAGGCCAACATCGCCGCCTTCCAGGCGGGCTGGAACTACGGCGAGACGACCGAGGGCTTCTCGGTGAGCTACGAGGTCAAGCCCGCGCCGCTGCCTCCGGGCGTCTATCGCAACATCTCCGGCAACCAGGCGCTCGCCTACGGTCTGATCGCCGCCAGCGTGCAGTCGAAGTTGCCGCTCTTCCTGGGGTCCTATCCGATCACCCCGGCGAGCGACATCCTGCACGAGTTGTCCAAGCACAAGCGGTTCGGGATCCGCACCTTCCAGGCCGAGGACGAGATCGCCGGTGTCGGCGCGGCGCTCGGGGCCGCGTTCGGCGGGTCGCTGGGCGTGACCACCACGTCGGGTCCCGGCGTGGCGCTGAAGGCCGAGACCGTCGGCCTGGCGGTCACCACCGAGCTGCCGCTGATCGTCGTCGACGTGCAGCGCGCGGGGCCGAGCACCGGCATGCCGACCAAGACCGAGCAGACCGACCTGCTGATGGCCCTGTTCGGCCGCAACGGCGAGTCGCCGGTGCCGGTGGTGGCGCCGATGTCGCCGAGCGACTGCTTCGACGCGGCCATCGAGGCGGCCAGGATCGCCGTCAAATATCGCACGCCGGTCATGTTGTTGTCGGACGGCTACCTGGCCAACGGCTCGGAGCCCTGGCGCCTGCCCGAAATTTCCGATCTGCCGGACATCTCGCAGGAATTCACGACCACCCCGAACGGCGAGGACGGCACGTTCCTGCCCTTCAAGCGTGACACCGAGACCCTCGCCCGCCCGTGGGCCATCCCCGGCACCCCCGGCCTCGAACACCGCATCGGCGGCATCGAGAAGGCCGACGGCACCGGCAACATCTCCTACGACCCCGCCAACCACGACCTGATGGTCCGCACCCGGGCCGCCAAGGTCGCCGGCATCGACGTGCCCGACCTCGAGGTCGACGACCCCGACGGCGACGCCAGGGTGCTCGTCATCGGGTGGGGCTCGACGTACGGCCCGATCGCCGCCGCCGTGCGGCGCATCAGGAAGGGCGGCGGCAAGGTCGCCCAGACCCACCTGCGCCACCTCAACCCGCTGCCCGCCAACACCGGCGAGATCCTCAAGCGCTACGACAAGGTGCTGCTGCCCGAGATCAACCTGGGCCAGCTGGCGCTGCTGCTGCGGGCCCGCTACCTCGTCGACGTGATCAGCTACAACCGCGTGCGCGGGCTCCCGTTCAAGGCGGAGGAGCTGGCCGGAGTCATCCAGGACGTGATCGACAATGACTGAGCTGGTGAACGGGAAGGGGCTCTCGCTCGTTCCCAAGACCGACGTGAAGCAGACCCTGAAGGACTTCAAGTCCGACCAGGAGGTGCGCTGGTGCCCGGGCTGCGGCGACTACGCGATCCTGGCCGCCGTGCAGAGCTTCCTGCCCGAGCTGGGGCTCAGGCGCGAGAACATCGTGTTCGTCTCCGGCATCGGGTGCTCGTCGCGGTTCCCGTACTACCTCAACACCTACGGGTTCCACTCCATCCACGGCCGGGCTCCGGCGATCGCGACCGGCCTGGCCACCTCGCGTCCCGACCTGTCGGTGTGGGTGATCACCGGTGACGGCGACGCGCTGTCGATCGGCGGCAACCACCTGATCCACGCGCTGCGCCGCAACGTCAACCTCAACATCCTGCTGTTCAACAACCGGATCTACGGTCTGACCAAGGGCCAGTACTCCCCCACGAGCGAGGTCGGCAAGATCACCAAGTCGACGCCGATGGGGTCGCTGGACAAGCCGTTCAACCCGATCTCCCTGGCCATCGGCGCCGAGGCGTCCTTCGTGGCCAGGACCATCGACTCCGACCGCAAGCACCTGCAGTCGGTGTTGCGCGAGGCGACCGCGCACCACGGCACGTCGCTGGTCGAGATCTACCAGAACTGCAACATCTTCAACGACAACGCCTTCGAGCAGCTCAAGGACCCCGAGGTCCGCGACGACATCACGGTGCGGCTGGAGCACGGCCAGCCCATCGCGAGCGCCTCGAAGGCCGTCGTACGCGCCGCGAGCGGGGGCCTCGAGGTGGTGGCCCGCGAGAGCGTGAGCGACGACCAGATCCTCGTGCACGACGCGCACAACCCCGACCCGTCGGTGGCCTTCGCGCTCAGCAGGCTCGACGAGCCGGCGTTCGAGCACGTGCCGATCGGCATCTTCCGGCAGGTCGCCCGCCCGGCCTACGACACGCTCATGGCCGAGCAGCTCGACGAGGCCGCGGCCCGCACGGGGGCCGGCGACCTGAGCGAGCTGCTGCTGGGTGGCGACACCTGGCGCATCGGCTGATTTTTCGCGAATATGCCAGGGTGGCGAAGACGTGGTCGTATGTCATAGCCGCGGTCGCCGCCCTGGCCCTGGCCGTCACGGTCGCCCAGCAGCTCGGCGAGCCCGCGGGCCAGGCTTCGGAAAACCCGGTCACGCACGGGAGCCCGCCCCCGGAGACCGGCGGGCCAGGCCCTCCCGGCTTCCCCGACGCGGCCTCCACGGGTGTCCCGCCCGGCACCGCGCTCACCGTCGTCACCGGTGACCAGACCTTCGCCAAGGACGGCGAGGTCATCGAAGGCAAGATCTTCGACGGCTTCGTGGTGGTGACCGCGCGCGGTGTCACATTCCGCAAATGTGTCTTCCGCGGCGCGGCGACCACCGACGTGCGGCCGCTGCTCGACACCGAGCAGGCCAAGGAGACGGTGGTGGAGGACTCCGAGTTCCACCCCGCCCATCCCTCGCCGTCCATCGACGGCATCTGGGCGGCCTCGACGAAGATCTACCGCTCGGAGTTCCGTGGCACGGTGGACGGCGTCAAGGCCCACACCGCCACCCTGGTCCAGGACTCCTACATCCACGACCTGAGCTGGTTCGCCCACGACCCCGACCAGGGCGGCGGGCCCACCCACAACGACGGCGTCCAGGCCTTCGCCGACCAGAGCGGCGTCACGCTGCGGCACAACACGATCGACCTGTCCACCACGCGCGACCCGAACGCGGCCGTCCAGTCCTCGGCCGACGAGTTGCGGGTGGAGGACAACTACCTCGACGGCGGCGGTTGCATCGTCAACATCGACCACACGCCGCTGGGGCGCCCGCTGACCGGGCAGCGCGTCACCGGCAACCGGTTCGGGCGAGGCTCCGCGCACGACTGCCCGATCCTGCTGAGCACCCGCTCCGAACTCGCCGCCAAGGCGGGCAACGTCTGGCACGACACGGGCGAGCCCATCCCGTCACCCGAACAACACGACTGACCGGAGGCCGTATGTCAGCCTGGCAGGGGATGCGCGCACTGGTCACCGGCGCCACCGGATTCATCGGCTCCCACCTGGTCCGCCGCCTGTCCGGGCTGGGCGCGCGAGTGCATGCGGTCAGCCGCCGCCCGCCGGCGACCACCGGGCACGGCGAGCGCTGGCACGCTTCCGACCTGCGCGACGTCGCCGCGACGGCCGCCCTGGTGGCCGCGGTCCGGCCGGAGGTGATCTTCCACCTGGCCGGCGAGGTCACCGGCGCACGCGAGCCGGAGACGGTGGCGCCGACGCTGGCGGGCAACCTGGGCGCCGCCGTCAACCTGCTGACCGCCGTGGCCGCCGCCCCCGTCCGCAGCGTGGTGCTGGCGGGCTCGGTGGAGGAGCCGCGCGACGGACAGGTACCGGGCTCGCCGTACGCGGCGGCGAAGGCCGCGGCGACGGGGTACGCCCGGATGTTCCACGCCCTGTGGCAGGTCCCTGTCTCGGTGCTGCGCGTGGCGATGGTCTACGGGCCAGGGGATCCGAACGCGGCCAGGCTCGTGCCGTACGTGACCACGTCGCTGCTGAACGGGGAGCCGCCCCGGCTCACGTCCGGCGCCAGGCTGGTCACCTGGGTGTACGTGGAGGATGTGGTGGACGCGTTCGTTCTGGCGGGGGCGGGCGGCGAGGCGGCCGGGCACGTCCTCGACATCGGCACGCCGGAGCCGGTCTCCGTCCGTGACACGGCGGAGTTGCTGGCCCGCATCGTGGGCGGGGCGGCGAGGCCCGAGTTCGGGGCCGTCGCGGCCAGGCCGCTGGACCGTACGCAGCGCTCCGACATCGGGCCCGCCCAGCGCGTGCTGGGCTGGCGACCGGCCACCACGCTCGAAGCAGGGCTGCGCCAGACCGTCGCCTGGTACGCAAAACGGATGTAACGGTCCAACCTGGGACGCGATAACTCTCCTGGTGACCTTCTGACCAGGGGGCAGGATGCGTGCGGTAACCAACCTGACCGTGCACGGCATCGGCGAGACGGCCCGCGCGCTCGAACGCGGCGAGGACGCGACGTGGGTGACGGTCGAGCAGTTCGAGCAGGTGGTCGACGCGGTGGCCGGCCGCCCCGACGTACGGCTCACGTTCGACGACGGGAACGCATCCGATGTCGAGATAGCCCTTCCCCGGCTGGTGGAGCGAGGGCTGCGGGCGGAGTTCTTCGTCCTGGCCGGGCGGCTCGGCGAGCCCGGCAGGCTAGACGCCGACGGCGTGCGCGAACTGGTCGGCGCGGGCATGCGGGTCGGCTCGCACGGCTGGGCGCACCGCGACTGGCGCACGCTGGACGGCCCGCAGGTGGCCGAGGAGTTCACCAGGTCCAGAACCGTGCTCGCCGGGCTCTCCGGCGCGCCGGTGTCGCGGGTGGCCATCCCGTTCGGCTCCTACGACCGCCGGGTCCTGCGCCGGCTGCGGATGGCCGGGGTGACCCGTGCCTACACCAGCGACGGCGGCCGGGCCAGACCGGGCTCCTGGCTCCAGGCCCGTAACAGCCTCAGGCACGACCTCGACGGCGCCTGGATCGGGCGGGTGCTCGACGGCGGAGCGCCGCTCGCCCGGCGCGCGGGCAAGCTCGGTATGCGCCTGTACAAGCGGGTGCGCTGATGAGCCGGGTCGCCGTCGTGATCGTCACCTACAACAGCGCCTCCGTGCTCGGAGGCTGCCTCGACTCGCTGGCGCGCGGCGCGGAAGGGGTCGAACTGGCGGACGTGGTGGTGGCCGACAACGCCTCCAAGGACGACTCCGTCGCCGTCGCCGAGCGGGCCGGGGTCACGGTGGTCCAGGTCGGCAGGAACGCCGGGTACGCCGCCGCGATCAACGCCGGGACCGCCGTGCTCGACCTCGACGGGCTCGACGGCGTCTACGTGCTCAACCCCGACTGCCGGTTGCGCCCCGGATCTATCGCGCCGCTGCTCGGCTGCCTGCGCGAGCCCGGCCGGGGCATCGCGGTCCCCTACATGGTCAACCCCGACGGCACGCTCCAGCCGTCGCTGCGCAGGAGGCCGACCGTGGGCAGAGCGCTGGCCGAGGCGCTGGTCGGCGGAGCGCTGGCCGGGCGCGTCGGCGGGCTGGGCGAGCTGGTGACCGATCCGCGCGACTACGCGCGGCCCGGCGCGTACGCCTGGGCGACCGGTGCGGCCATGCTGCTCGCGCCGCGGGTCATCCGCGAGGTGGGCGCGTGGGACGAGTCGTTCCTGCTCTACAGCGAGGAGACGGACTACTGCCTGCGCGCCGCCGACCTGGGATGGACGACGTGGTACGAGCCCGCGTCGGTGATCGAGCACATCGGCGGCGACTCGGGCGTGAATCCAGCACTGGCGGCGCTGCTCGTCGTGAACAAGGTGCGCCTGTACCGGCGGCGCCACGGGCCGGCGTCGGGGGCCGCGTACTACCTGGCCGTGCTGGCCGGTGAGGCGGTGCGGGCGCTGGCCGGGCGGCGCACGTCGCGGGCCTGCGTGGCGGCGCTGCTGCGGCCGTCACGCCGGATGACGGCGCTGCCGCAATGAGCGGGCTGCGCGTGGCGCCGTTCACCGCGCTCACCCCGGCCGAGCTGGAGTCCTGGCACGCGCTGCGTGCGGCCAACCCGGCCCTGGACAGCCCCTACTTCCACCCGGGTTTCGCGGCGGCCGTGCACGCCGCCGGGCGGCCCGTCCACGTGGCGGTCGCGCGCGACGGCGGCACGCCCGTCGCGTTCCTGCCGCACCACCGCGAGGGGCGGCTGCTGCGCCCGGTGGGCTGGCCGGGCGCGGACTTCCAGGGCCCGATCCTGGCCGCCGGCACCGGGTTCCGGCCGCTCGACCTGCTCGGGAACGGGGCCGCCGCCTTCTCGTTCGACCACCTGGTGGAGGAGGCTCCCGGGTTCGAGCGGTGGGTGGTCTCCCGCAGGCCGTCACCGTACCTGGATGTGACCGGCGGGCTGGCGGGCTATCTGGGCCGAGCCTCGCGCAGCGGCAAGGAGAACATGGGGCAGGCCAGGCGGCGGGCCGCGAAGGCGGAGCGTGAGCTCGGGGAGCTGCGGTTCGCGGCGGCCTCGTCCGACGCCAGGGCGCTGGCGCGGGTGGTCGAGCTCAAACGGGCGCAGTACGCCGCGACCGGCGCCAAGGACTATTTCGCCGAGCCGGACCGGGTGCGGCTGCTCGATGGCCTGCTGCGCGCCCGAGACCCCGGTTTCCGCGGCGTGCTGTCCACGCTGCACGCCGGGGAGCACCTGCTCGCGGCGCACTTCGGGCTCAGGTCGGGTGGGGTGCTGCACTGGTGGTTCCCGGTCTACGACCCGGCCTTCGCCCGGCTGTCGCCCGGCTGGATCCTGCTGCGCGAGCTGGTGGCCGCCGCCCCGGCGCTCGGCGTCGCCCGCATCGATCTCGGCAGAGGCGAGGACGAGTACAAACGGCGGGCGAAGACCGGCGAGAGCGTGGTCTGCCAGGGCGTCGTCACGAGGAATCCGGTACGTCGAGCCGTCGCGTCGGCGCTGTCGGAGGCGAGATCGATCGCACGATCGGTCAGGTCGCGGAGAAAACCGTAACGTTCCAACGGACATGCCCGACATATCGGTGGAGGCGGGGGAAATCGCGCGCTGCTCTCCAGACGGCGGTCCACAGCAGACGGTCCCTAACGGAGGCGGCTGTGCGAATTAGTGTCTTCGGACTCGGTTACGTCGGATGCGTCTCGGCGGCCTGCCTGGCCTCCATGGGCCACCAGGTCGTGGGCGTCGACGTCAACCAGGCCAAGGTCGATCTCATCAACGACGGCCGCGCGCCGATCGTAGAGGAGCGCATCGGGGAACTGGTCGCGACGTCCGTCGCCGGCGGCGCGCTGCGCGCCACCACGGACGCCGCCCAGGCCGTCAGGGACAGCGAGGTGTCGCTGGTCTGCGTGGGCACCCCGTCGGCGCCCAACGGCAGCCTGTCGACGACCTTCCTGGAGCGGGTGGCCGAGCAGATCGGCCGCTCGCTGGCCCCGGGTCACGTGGTGGTCTTCCGCAGCACCATGCTGCCGGGCACCTGCGCCGACCTGCTCGTCCCGATCCTGGAGCTGTCGTCGGGGCTGCGGGCGGGGGTGGACTTCGGGGTGGCGGTCAACCCCGAGTTCCTGCGCGAGGGCACCAGCGTGCGCGACTTCTTCGCGCCGCCCAAGACGGTGATCGGCGAGTCGGACGAGGCCGCGGGCGACGTGGTCGCCGCGCTGTACGACGGGCTGCCCGGCGACGTCTTCAGGGTGCCGATCCCTGTCGCCGAAATGGCCAAATATGCGGACAACGCCTTCCATGCGGTGAAGATTGGGTTCGCCAACGAGCTGGGCGCGATCTGCCAGGCCATGGACCTCGACTCGCACCGGGTGATGGACGTGTTCCTGGCCGACCGCAAGCTCAACATCAGCCCCGCCTACCTGCGGCCCGGCTTCGCCTTCGGCGGCTCCTGCCTGCCCAAGGACCTGCGCGGCCTCGTCTACGCGGCCCGCAAGGCCGACGTGTCCGTCCCGCTGCTCTCCCACGTGCTCCCCGCCAACGAGGCGCACCTCCAGCGCGCCTTCGACCTGGTCACCGCCGCGGGCCGGCGCAGGATCGGCCTGTTCGGGCTGTCGTTCAAACCCGGCACGGACGACCTGCGCGAGAGCCCTCTCGTCGAACTCGCGGAACGGCTCCTCGGCAAGGGCTACGACCTGCGCATCTACGACGCCAACGTGACCCTGTCGCGGCTGGTGGGCGCCAACCGCGCCTACATCGCCGAACGCCTTCCCCACCTGGGCGAGCTGCTCGCCGACTCGGTGGACGAGGTGCTCCGGCACGCCGAGGTGTGCGTGATCGGATGTGCGGACCCCACGGTGCTCGACGCGCTGAGCCGCGCGGGCGAGCGAAGGATCGTCGACCTCGTACGCGTTCCTGACGCGGAGGCCCAGCGGGGCAGAAGGGACTACACAGGCATTGCGTGGTAGAGCGCTCATCCTCGTCGAGAATCTGTCCGTACCGATGGACCGGCGCGTCTGGCAGGAGTGCACGGCCCTGCACCAGGCAGGCTGGGAGGTGCACGTCGTCTGCCCTCGTGGCGTCAAGCAGGACACCGAGCCCGAGGCCGTCATCGACGGCATCCGCATCCACCGCTACCCGCTGCGCGCCGCCACCGGCGGCCCTCTCGGCTACCTGCGCGAATACGGCTCGGCGCTGTGGCACACCGTCCGCCTGTCGAGGCGGCTCGGCACGTTCGACGTGGTGCACGGCTGCAACCCGCCCGACCTGTTCTTCCTGGTGGCACGGGCCATGCGGGGCAAGGGCACGCGGTTCGTCTTCGACCAGCACGACCTGGTGCCCGAGCTCTACCTGTCCCGCTTCGACCGGGGTGAGGACCTGCTGTACCGGGCGGTGCGCCGGCTGGAGCGGATGACGTACCGGGCCGCGCACGTGGTGATCGCGACGAACGAGAGCTACAAGCAGGTGGCGCTGTCGCGGGGCGGCAAACGTCCCGAGGACGTCTTCGTGGTGCGCAGCGCCCCGGCGGTCGAGCGGTTCCGCCAGGTGCCGCCCGACGAGAGCCTGCGGCGCGGCAAGCCGTACCTGCTGTGCTACCTGGGCGTGATGGGGCCGCAGGACGGCGTGGACTACGCGCTGCGCAGCCTGGCGCGGCTGCGCGACGAGCATGGGCGTACGGACTGGCACGCGGTGTTCGTCGGCGGCGGCGACACCTTCGACGCGATGGTGGCGCTCTCCCGCGAGCTGGGCCTGGCGGACGCCGTCGAGTTCACCGGCAGGATCCCCGACGAGGACCTGCTGCGTTATCTGTCCACGGCCGACGTGTGCCTGTCGCCCGACCCGCTCAACCCGCTCAACGACGTCTCGACCATGAACAAGATCATGGAGTACATGGCCATGGCCAGGCCCATCGTCTCGTTCGAACTGCGCGAGGCGCGGGTGTCGGCGGGCGAGGCGGCCCTGTACGCGCCCGCGAACGACGAGTCGGAGTTCGCCAAGCTGATCGCGCGCCTGCTCGACGACCCGGACGAGCGGCGGCGGATGGGCGAGATCGGCCGTGCCAGGGTCGCGGGCCCGCTGTCCTGGCAGCACTCGAAGGCGGCGTTACTGGCGGCCTACGAGGCTGCCGTGGGGTCGCGGTGACGGCTGCCGGCGTCGGTGCCCCAGCTCGTCCTGCCGCCGCGGAGCCTGGTGAGCAGCCGGTCCAGGGCCAGGACGGCCAGATAGCAGGCGGCGTCGAGCGGGCCGACCGTACGCGAGGCCAGCAGCGCGCCCAGGGCACGCGGGCGCAGCGGGCGGTCGGGCACGCCCAGCCCGGCGAGTTGCCGGTTGCCCTGCCTGACCCTGACCCGCCGGCGCAGGTGGGCGCGGACCGTGCGGGCGGGACGCACGACGGAGCGTGCCCGCGCCACCACGACCCGCTCGTCGCCGGTGAAGCAGCCGTCCACCCAGCCGTCGTCGGAAATCACGTCGGGCAGCGGGAAGGCCCGCGCGTGCCCGCGCTCGTTCAGCACGTAGACGCCGACGCCCGCGAGCGCCCTGGCCGGCGCGATGAGCCGGTCGTGCACGCGGTGCACGCGACGGACCACGGGGCCCGTACCGGTCAGGTCCCACTCCGGCGCGGGCGCGCAGGCGAGCACGCCCGGCCGGGCGGCCGCGGCGGCGAGCGCCCGCACGGAGCCGGCGTCGATCCGCACGTCCGCGTCGAGGTAGACGCGCGGGAAGGTCGCGCACGCCGCGTCGCCCAGGCGCAGCGCATGGGCCTTGCCGGGGGTCGCGGTCTCCAGGACCCGCACGCCCGGCCGGGCCGCGGCCCGCGCGGTGCGGTCGGTGCAGGCGTTGGCCACCACGACGACGTCGAACTCGCCGGGCGCGGTCCCGGCGAGCAGCAGGTCCAGCCCTTCCGCGACGACCGGCTCCTCGTTGTGCGCCGGGATGACGACGCTGACCACCGGCTTCATCGGACCGCCTCCAGGAAGGACGACACATGAAAGCAGAGCAGGGCGAGCTCGACGGAGTCGTGCTGTTCAGGCCGACGCCGCACCACGACAGCCGCGGCCTGTTCACCAGGACCTTCGACGCGGCCGTCGCCGCCGAGGCCGGCCTGGCCCCCGAGACCTTCGTCCAGGACAGCCAGTCGCGCTCGCGGCGCGGCACCGTACGCGGCCTGCACGGGCGGTCGGGCCAGGGCGAGGCGAAGCTCGTCAGGTGCGCCCGCGGCGCGGTCCACGACGTGCTGGTGGACATCAGGCCGCACTCGCCGACGTTCGGGCGCAGCATGGCGGTGCGGCTCGACGACGAGGACTTCGTCACGCTGTACGTGCCCCCGGGCCTGCTGCACGGTTTCCAGGCGCTCACCGAGCCCGCCGACACCTGCTACCGCATCGACAGGTCGCACGATCCCTCCGAGGACCTGGCGGTCCGCTACGACGACCCGGATCTGCGGATCGCCTGGCCGCTGCCCGTCACCGAGGTCAGCCGGCGCGACCGGGAGGCGGGCTCGTGGGCCGGCCTGCTGCGGCGGCTGGGCGGCTGAGCGATGCGCAAAGCTCTCCGCCTGCCGCTGGTCGTGATCGTGCTGGCCGTGATCGTGCTGGCCACGGCCTGCCAGGCCGCGCCCGCCGAGCCGCCGCCGAGCCCCACCCCCACGCCGAGCATCACCAGGTCCGACGGCTCGTCCTGCCCTGACCATCCCACCCCGGCCTGCACGGGCGCGCCCCGCGGGATCAAGCTGACCAAGATGCGGCTCGACACGGAGAACGTCGCCTACCGCGTCAGGAGGCCCGGCACCGTGCTCGACGGCGTCCACGTGCCCGGCCACCTGCTGATCCACGCCGACGACGTGACCGTCAGGAACAGCGTGATCGACGGTGACGTGATCAACTCCGACGGCCCCGAGTCGTTCCGGTTCACCATCACCGACACCACGGTGGGCACCACGGACAAGTGCGAGCCGCTGCCCGGGATCGGCTACGACAAGTACACGGCGACCAGGGTGCTGGTCCAGGGGCACAGCGACGGCTTCCGCGTCTCCGGCGACGACGTCGAGATCCGCGACTCGTTCGTGAAGCTCTGCTCGAACCCCGGCGACCACTCCGACGGCATCCAGGCCTACAACGGCGGCAAGGGGTTGTTGTTCCACCACAACACCGTCGACCAGCGCGAGGCGAAGCACATCACCGCGCCCGTCTTCCTGGTCGACGAGAAGTCGCAGGACGTGATCGTCACCGACAACCTCGTCATGGGCGGCACGTACAGCGTGCAGGTGCGCAACGCCCGCGGCAAGCAGGTCGTGCGCGGCAACAAGCTGGTCGACAAGTCGTGGGTGTACGGGCCGGTCGACTCCGAGTGCGGCAGGACGGAGTGGTCCGGCAACGAGCTGGTCACCATCGACGAGAGCTATCGGGTCACCTCGATCGTCGGCCCGCTGGTCTGCGAGGGTGAGAGCTGATCGGCCCGCGCGGCCCGCAGCAGCGCGCCGGCCGCGCCGACGAGCACGAACGCGATCCCGGTCACGGTCGCGAACGACAGCAGGTCGAAGGTGAACGACCCGGCGAGCGGCACGAGCAGGCAGGCGGCGACGGTGAGCCCGAGGTCGCGGTCGCCGGGGTCGGCGCTCAGGTGCCGGGCCCTCAGCGCCGCGTAGCAGGCCACCACGAACACCGACGCGTACGCCACGGTGCCGATCAGCCCGGTCTCCACCATCGACAGGATGTACTGGTTGTCGAAGATCTGGTGCTTGGGGGCGTACCACGTGCCCAGGCCGCGGCCGAGCCAGAAGTGCCGGCCGATCTCCTGGCCGGCGACGGCGTAGTCGTGGGTCCTGTACTGGATGCTCTCGTCGTTGCCGAGGTCGGTGAACAGCCCGGCGATGGCCCCGAGCAGGCCGGGCACCGCGGCCCAGATGACCGCCACGAACCCGGCGCCCGCCAGCAGCGCCCGCAGCCGCTGCCGCGCGGGCCAGCCGATGAACAGCACCACGCCGGCCACGAACAGGCTCAGCATGGCGGAGCGCGACACGGAGAACATCAGGCCGAGCCCGATGAGGAGCGTGCACGCCCACCAGCGCAACGCCGGCTCACCGCGCAGGCGCGCCTTGACGGCGAGGTGGGCGGCCAGCGGGAGCAGCATGGCGCAGGTGACGCCGAACTCGATGGGGTGGCCGGTGGTGGCCGCGACGCGGCGCAGGTCGGCCCGCTCCAGGACGAACGAGTCGCCCTCGGTGCTGTAGCGCAGGATCGGCAGCTCCATGAACCTGGTCAGGTCCACCGAGAACAGGAACTGGAAGGCGCCGACCACCGAGATCACCGCGCCGGCCACCACCAGCGTCTTCAGCACGAAGTCGAGCCGGCGCAGGCCCCGCACGCCGTCGCAGACCGTGAGCGCGATGCCGACGGTCGCGATCACCAGAACGAAGGAGTGGTCGCTCAGGTTCAGCTCGTCGGAGTCCATGTACCCGTACGTGGTGAACCCGAAGGTCGCCAGCATCGCGGTGAAGTAGGCGAACAGGACCGTGCGCACGGGATTGCGCCCCTTCGCGGCGCCCAGGGTGAGCGTGAGCTGCGCGCACAACCAGAGCAGCGCCGCCGCGAGGCTGACCACGTTCGCGGGGGTGAGGGAGAGCGGAAGATACTTGAGCACCAGCCGGGCGGGCACGACCAGCAGGACCACGGTGAAGACGGCGGCGACGGTGGCGCCGTCGGCACGCCCCGGCAGCGGCGGGGCGCCGGAGGTCGCGGCGGCCACCGGTTACGACCCCGGCTTCCTGGCCGTGACCAGTTCCTGCCCGCCGCCCGCCGGTTCGGGCTCCCGTTCGCGGCTGGCTCCCGGCAGCCGGGGGAAACCTGCCCTGCGCGCCGCTGAGAGGCTCTCCGCGGCGAACGCGGCGCACAGGGCGGCGATCACCCCCAGACCGAGCGCCGCGGCGGCGGAACGCAGCTTCCTGCCCTCCTGCGGCACTGGTGTGGTGGGCGGCACCGTCTCGCTGATCGTGATGTAGGTCTCGCGTGGCGCCTGCACCTGCCGCTGGCGCACGTCCAGCTCCTGCCGGACCCGCTCGATGACCGCGCGGGCCATCCGCGTGGCCGCCTCGGGCGTACGGCTCTCACCCTCGACGAAGACCAGGGGGCCCGTCGCCAGCGACTCCAGGTTGTTGGTGCCGTTGGTGACGGCGTAGGTGGTGTCGCCGTCGGGGCGCACGCCCATCTCGACCACCATGTCCGGCGTGCTCATGACGTTGATCAGCATCGACGCGGCGACGTCGAGCCCGTGGTCGAAGTTGAGCAGCGGGTTGACCTGCGGGACGGGCTGGCCGGGGTCGGGTGGCACGGTCCCGCCGCTGGTCGGCGCGGTGAGCACGAGGACCGCGGAGACGGTGTAGGTGACGGGGATCGTGGAGTAGGCGTAGAACGCGGCGCCGACGGCCAGCAGGAAGGCCGGGATCGCGACGAGCCAGCGTCGCGTCAGGACGAGGACGGTCCCCCAGAAATCCACGTGCCCTCCCTGCGAGTCCTGCCTCATGGATGTCGCCGCGAATGGGGTGGAGCGTTACATAAACCGTGTAACACCGCCTCGGGCTGCCCGATAAGGGAAGGCAGAGGCGTTTCATGATGGGAGTCGGCCCGTGAGCAAGCTGGCGGTCATCACACCCTCCTACGCCCCCGACGCCGCCCTCTTCGCCGAGCTGCACCGCTCCGTGCTCCGCCACACCTCGGACGACACCGTCCACCACGTCTTCGTGCCCGACCGCGACCGGCCGATCTTCGCCGGGTTCGAGGGCCCGCGCTGCCGCCTGTGGCTGCGCTCGGAGCTGCTGCCCCGCAGGTACGTCCGCGTGCCCTTCACCGACGTGCACGTCAACTGCCGCCGCCCGTGGCCCCCGCTGCGCGGCTGGGTCATGCAGCAGACCGTCAAGATCGCCTCCGCCGGGCTGATCGACGCCGACGCCCTGCTCATCGTCGACTCCGACGCCGTACTCGTCCGCCCGACCACGGCCGAGTCGTTCAGCGTGGACGGGCGGCTCTGCCTCCACCGGGTCGAGAACGCCGTGACCGCCGACATGGAGCGGCACCTCCTGTGGCACCGGGTCGCCCGCGAACTGCTCGGCCTGCCGCCTCCGCCGCCCCCGCCGCTGCCCGACTACGTGACCGCGCTGACGTTCTGGGACCCGCACATCGTGCTCGCCATGCGGCGCCGCGTCACCGAGGTCACCGGCCGCGACTGGCTCGACGCGTTCAACGGGCGGCTGCACGTCTCGGAGTTCGTGTTGTACGGCGTGTTCGTCGACGAGGTGCTGAAGGCGTCGCCGCCGGTCAACACGACGATCTGCCACCTCAGCTACCACCACGAGCCGTGGGACGAGGCCCAGGCGGTCGCCTTCGCCGACCGGCTGCCCCCTGACGCGGTGGGCATGATGATCTCCGCGAAGTCGCGCACCCCGCACGAGGCCAGGATGGCCGCGATCCGGCGGTGTGCTCAGGTCGTCGAGTCGAGCTGATCACCCTCCCGCTCGACCGCCGGGATGGGGCCGGTGTCGTCGTCATCGGCGGTCCTGGGCGAGACGGGCCGGTCGCCGGCGTCCGGCCGAGCGCCGTTACGCGGCCCGGCACCGTTCTCCCGCCCCGGCTCGGCGACAGGCCCGGTGACCGGCTCAAGGGCGGGCCCGGTGACGGGTCGCGGGACGGGCTCGATGACAGGCTCAGACGTGTGCTCGGCGACAGGCTCCGGATGGCCGGGCTCGGCGGCACGGCGGGCGGCGCGCGGGCGCTGGACGCCATAGGCCACGCCCAGCCCCGCCACCACCCCGAGCAGGCCACCCGAGGCCGCGCCCAGGAGGCGGTCCGTCACGACGAGCCGGGGCACCGTGGCGGGCATCACGTCGAGGATCCCGATGTGCGTGCTCACCGGCGCGCCCAGCGCCGTCTGCCGCCTGGCCAGCTCCACCCTGATGCGTAGCCGCGCCTTGCGCATGACCTCCCTGACCACGGCCGGAGAGGTGCTCTCCACCTCGACGTAGACGAACGGCCCGTTGGTGCTGATGCCGAGCAGGTCCGGGTTGGTACGACCGTCGTTGACGGTCAGGACGGTCGGGCCGTCCTCCGTCACGCCCAGCTCGGCGGCGACCTCGGGCGTGTTGGTGGACAGGATGAGGATGCCGGCGGTCGTCCGCAGGGCGTCGTTGAACTGCAGCAGCGGGTTGGTCAGCCCGGGCCGCTGCTGGGGGCCGGTCTCCAGCGTCCCGCCCGTGGCGGGCACGGTGAGCACCATGGAGGCCGTGGAGACGTAGCGGCTCGGGACCAGGAAGTACGCGGCCAGGGCGAGACCGATCGCCACGACGGCGACAGGCGGCCCGATCATCTTCTTCCGGGCCAGACCCCAGACGGTTGTCCAGAAGCGCACTATTTCCGCCCCCGTCGACTTTTGTACCGTTGCAAAGTGGAAATCGCCCTTTTCGCGAACGCCGTTACACCAACCGGGCCATGGACAGCAGCTTGCGGCTCCGGTGGGAGATCGTCCGGCGCTGGCGGCGGGCGTACATGCGCAGCACCGCGGAGCGCGCCCGGCGGCGCTCGTCGCCGGTGAGGCCGGCGTCGCGCACCCATCGGAGCAGTTCCCCGCACTGCAGCGTGTTCGCCGCGTGCGACTGCCAGGACGGCACGTCGAGGCGGCGGGCCAGGCCGGAGATGCGTTCGAGGCGCCAGTTGCGGTGCGACAGCACCTCGGGCACGTGCGCCCACGGCCCGGCCAGCGCCAGCTTGGCGGCGAACACCTCGTCCTCGCGCAGCATGTTCCTGCGCGGGATGCCGACCGCCGGCTCGCGGCGCAGCAGGCCGTAGAGCGGATCGATGAGGAACGGGCTCTCGTTGAGCAGCCTGAGCATCTCGGTGAACCGTTCCACCGGGTCGTCGGAGCCCAAACCCGTACCTTCATAGGCGGTGGTGGTGAGCGTGCCGTCCGGCCGGCTGTAGGAGACCTGGTTGGTGACCAGAATGATCCGCTCGTCGGCCGCGAATGCCGCCATCGCGCGCGAGACGCAGGCGGGCTCCAGCCGGTCGTCGTCGCCGATCCACCGGACGTACGCACCGCGCGAGATCCGCGCCGCGTGCGTGAAGTTGCCCAGCAGGCCGACGTTGTGCGGATGCCGGTGATAGACGATCCTGGGGTCGCCGGCCGCCAGGTCGCGGCAGAGCTCCTCGGTGCCGTCCGTGGAGGCGTTGTCGGAGACGACCAGCTCGATGCGCGGATAGTCCTGGGCCAGCACCGAACCGATCACGCCTTCGAGCCGGTCGGCGCCGTTGCGCACGGGCAGGGCGATCGAGACGAGTTCAGGTTCCGGCATGTGCTCTCCCTTGACGTACGAGTCGCTCCAGCACGGCACGCGGCACCGCCACGAGCACGAAGACCAGCACCCCCGCGCCGCCCGCCACGCACAGCTCGGCGAACGCGCCGTCAACGAGCGCGGACAGCCCTGCCATGACGAGTCCGGCCGGCACAGCGGCCGCGAGCGGGCGGGCCAGCCCCGCGCCGAACAGCCGCAGCGGCACGCCGGACCGGTGCAGCGCCATCCCCAGCAGCGGCAGCGCCACCACCACGGCGATGACCGCGTGCGCCACGGCGGCGCCCTCGATGCCGCCGAGCCGGGCTCCGGCCATGAGCGCGGGCACGAGCGCGAGCGCCCAGGCCAGGTTCACCCACATGGGCGACTTGGTCGAGCCGGTCGCGGCCAGCACGTCGGTGATCAGCAGGGTCAGCATGCGCACGGCCATGACGACCGCGAGGAAGCGCAGCACCTCGGCCGACGGCGACCAGCGGGCGCCGTAGAGGAATTCCACGATGGCGGGCGCGAGCGTGCCCATGAGCACCGCGACCGGCAGCACCAGCGTCGCCAGCAGCGGCACCGCCTGCCGCACGCCGGCCCGCAACGGCTCGGCGCCCTCCTCGGCCAAGCGCGAGAAGCTGGGCAGCGCGACGTAGCGGATGGCCGTGCCGATGAGCCCGGGGACCCAACTGGAGATGTTGAAGGCCAGCAGGTAGAAGCCGAGCATGGCGGGCCCGAGCACGTCGCCGACGATGACCGCGTCGACGTTGAGCAGCAGCCCCTCGATGCCGAGGCCGGCGCAGAGCGGCAGCCCGAAGCGCAGCAGCCTGGCGGCCACCGCGCGGTCGAAGCCGAGCTCGAACCTCACCCCGGCCAGGACGGCGACCAGCACTCCGGTGAGCACCGCCCCGCTGAGCTGGCCCCAGGCGAAGCTGTAGGCGCCGGCGCCGTTCGCGGCCAGGGTGATGGAGACGCCGGCGTTGGCGGCGAACCCGGCGAGGTTGGCCCAGGCCAGCCTGTCCTGCCGGAACGTGCGCATCAGCGCGGCGCTGCGGACCGCGGTCAGCCCGTAGACGAGGTTGGTGGCCATGAGGATGCGGATCACCCAGGTGGCGTCCTCGCTGCCGGCCAGCCGGGCGTAGAACGGCGCGATGACCCAGAACAGCGCGTACAGGCCGGCGCTGGACAGGATGGCCACCACCGTGGCCGTGGGCGCGACCTCCTCCAGCCTGCCGCGCCACTGCACGGTCGCCGAGATCACCCCGGCGTCGTTGACGTAGATGACGAACTGGCTGGCGGCCAGGGCGATGGCGAACACGCCGAAGTCCTCGGGCACCAGCAGCCTGGCCAGGACCAGGCTCATCACGAACGAGCCCGCCTTCATGACCAGGTTGCCGAGCAGGCTCCAGCGCAGCCCGCGCCCCGCCTTCCTGCCGATCTCGCCGGCCTCGCTCATGGGCGTCCCCGTCGCCCGGCGCTCATAGGGCGTCCCCGTCGCCCGGCGGCAGCCTCTCCAGCCAGATCTCCCGCCAGAACGGCACGAACTCGCGCGGGCAGTTGGCGTTGTAGACGCCTTCGCAGACGAGGTCGTCGAGGACGATGCACGGGCTCTTCATGCTGAGCATGCGGCCGGTCCGCTCGTCCAGGCAGCGCTCGACCCGGGCGCGCACCAGTGCCGTCCTGCCGCAGTAGCGGGCCATCTCCTCCTCGAAGCCCAGCCCGCGGTTGAGCAGGTCAGCGTTGAGGGTGTCGAGGATCTCCTTCTTCGACCGGATCCTGACCAGCTCGCCCGGCTTCAGGCCGAGCTCCTCCGTCGGAGTGACCCGGCCGGCCCGTCCCTCGACGAAGCCCCAGCGCAGCCCGCGCCTGATCCACAGGCGTCGCGGCAGGACCTTCTTGCTGAGCTCCTGGAACCGGTTGAACAGCCCGACGAGGAACGCACGCGCCACCGCCGCCACGCGGGCGTTGCCGCTGCGCACGTCGGTGACGTACTGGCCGAGGTCGCGGAACGGCAGGCAGGACGGCGCCGCCCTGAGCAGCTCGGTGGCCTGGCACGAGTAGTGGTCGGCGTCCTTGCGGGTGTTGATCCGCAGGAGCGGCAGCAACTCCGGCTCGGGCCTGGGCGGGGCCTGCGGTTCGTCCGGTTCCACCCGTTTGAGCCAGGCTTCTTTCCAGTACAGCGAGCAGGCCGTCTGGCAACCGCCGTGCGCCCCGCCGTCGCAGCGTGCTCCGGTCAGGTGCACGGCCCTTTCCATCCGGCGCATGCCGCTGCGGCTGATCGTGTCGCAGAGTTTGTGCGCGACCTTGTGCACCGTCATCCGCCGGCCGCAGAAGCGCGCCATCTCCGGCATGAACGGCAGGCTCTCCAGCTCGCCCCGCTCGTCCAGCGTGGCCAGGATCTCCGCCTCGCTGCGCACCTCGACGAGATCGCCCACCCGCAGGTTCACGCGTCCTCCCTCTTCAGCAGCCCCGCCGCCTCCAGTGCCCCCGCCGCCTCGGCCACCACGCCGAAGGGCAGCCCTGACCGGTCGGCGACGTCCAGCAGGCTGTGCGCGCCGTCCGACAGGTTCAGCACCCAGAGCATCGCCATCTGCGCCTGTTCCGTGTCGCTCCGCCCGCCGAGTGATCCGTACAGGCCGCGCCTGCCGAGCTGCGGCTCGCCGTACGGGCTCAGGTTGAGGTAGCGGCCGTCGCCCTCCAGCACCTGCACAGCCGACCACAGCGCCTCCAGCGTGCCCGCCATGGACTCCGGCGAGACGAAGCCCAGGTCGTCGCCCGAGGTGTGGTATTCCGGGTAGCCCGCGTACGGCGTCCTGGTGAGGCTGCCGACGGGCAGGTCGAAGCCGGGCGAGCAGTATTGGCGCTCGTCGTAGCCGTACGGCGAGAAGTCCGTGACCGTGTGCGGCCGGTCCCGCAGCACGTGCGCCATCACCCGGTCGATCCCGGCGTCCCCGCGCCTGCTGCGTTTGTAGGTCAGCGGGCCGCGGTCGCCCGCGCAGGCCAGCGTGAGCCCGTGCCTGATCCTGGAGACGCGGTCGCGGTTGCGCGCCAGCCAGGTGATGGCGCCGATGGTGCCCGGCGCGAACACGAAGCGGTACGTCAGGCGCGGCCGATCCAGCCGGGATGCCAGCGCGGCCGCCACGGCGATGGCGGCGAGGTTGTCGTTGGCCAGCGACGGGTGGCACGTGTGGCACGAGATGAGGACCTCGTCCGTCGTGCGCCCCCGCACCACGTGCTCGGCGTACGTCAGGTGTCCGTCGGCCAGCGTCGAGTCGATCACCACCGTGTACGGCCCCTCGCCGAGGCCGTCGAGTGCGCGCTGACTGAGGCAGAACCCCCACGTCTCGGAGTAGTAGCCGGTCCGGTAGGGGACCAGGTCGGGCTGCTCGGGCAGCGTGTGCAGGTGGGGCCGCAGCTCCGCCAGCGTCATCGTGGCCGACACGGGGACGCTGTAGCCGACGACGTGCAGGTTGGAGCGCCGGAAGTCGACGACCCTGTGGCCGGCCGCGTCCATGATGTACGCGTCGCGGACGTTCCACTCCTTGGGGACCGTCCAGTCGAGCACCGGCGTGCCGGTCGGCACCTCGTGGACGTCCAGGTCCAGGTGCTCGCCGAGGATGGCGAGCGTGGCGCGCACCCCGTCGCCCGTTATGGAGCGGCACAGCGGGTAGAGCCGCGCCACCAGGGCGTGCATCTCCTCTCCCGTCACGGCCGCAGCTCCGCGGAGACCGTGCCGGCGGCCCGCCGCTCGGCCAGCCAGGCGAGCCGGGTGAAGCGCCGCTGGAAGCCGGCCTCGGTCAGCCCGTGGGCCCGGTACGCCTCGGCCAGTTCGACCGCGCCCGCCTTCACCGCCCAGCGGGCGTGGAAGCCGGGCAGCGCCTGCCTGATCCGGGAGAAGTCCACCCGGTACGAGCGCGGGTCGGCCCCGGTCTCGCCCGTGATGAGCAGCCGCGAGCCGGGCACCGCCTCCACGACGTGCCCGGCGATGTCGGCCACAGTGAGGTTGTTCTGCTCGCCGCCGACGTTGAATGCCCTGGCGTGCACGGCCTCGCGGGGGGCGTCGAGCATGGCTGCGAAGGCGTCGGCGATGTCGGCCACGTGCACGAGCGGCCGCCACGGGGTGCCGTCGGACAACACCCGCACCTCGCCGGTCAGGTGGGCGTGGCCGACGAGGTTGTTGAGCACGATGTCGGCCCGCAGCCGCGGCGAGAACCCGAACGCGGTGGCGTTGCGCAGGAACACCGGGGTGAAGCGGTCGTCGGCCAGTTCCACCAGTTCGTCCTCGACCCGGACCTTCGACTCGGCGTAGGGGGTGACGGGCCGGAGCGGGGCGTCCTCGCCGAGCAGGTCGTCCCCGCCGGAGGCGCCGTACACCGAGCACGTGGAGGCGTACAGGAAACGGCGTACGCCGGCGTCGCGGGCCAGTCTGGCCAGCCGTACGGAGGCGTGGTGGTTGATGGCGTGGGTCAGCTCGGGCGCCAGCGCGCCGAGCGGGTCGTTGGAGAGCGCGGCCAGGTGGATGACCGCGTCGACGCCTTCCAGCAGCTCGGCTCGTACGTCGCGCAGGTCGAGGCGGTGGCCGGGCGGGTCGGCGGGCGCCGGGCCGAGCACGCAGGTGGCGAACAGCCCGGAGTCCAGGCCGGTCACGTCGTGGCCCGCCGCGGCGAGTCGCCGGGCCATGACGGTGCCGAGGTAGCCCTGGTGCCCGGTGAGCAGAACACGCATGTCGTTTCAGCCTCCTGCTAGGTCGAGCGAGAGTTTGTCGAGGTAGAAGGCCTCGGCGTAGCGTGCGTGGCATTGGACGCCGCGGATCCTGGCCAGACCGAGGAACGCCTCCCTGTCGAACCAGGTGCGCCGGCGCTGCGACGGATAGTGCTCCTGCAGCAGGGCGACCTTGCGCTCGGCGAGCGCGAGGTCGAGCGGCTGGTACGCGTTGGGCCGGCCGAGATCGCCGTCCCATTTGAGGATCTCGTAGCCGAGCGTGAGGTGGTCGCGGAAGGCGGTGGGCACCAGTCGCGCCAGCCCTCTGTGGTCCTGGTGGGCGTCGCAGGCGTGGGGCGCGAGGATCAGGTCGGGCTCGGTGCGCAGGCGCAGCTCCTCGACCGCCGTCTTGGCCTCGTCCCAGTGGGCCGGCAGCCGCCCGTCGGGCACCTTGGCCACGGTGATCCGCAGGTCCGCGCCGGGACAGAAGGCGGCCAGCGCCGCGCGCTCCTCGTGCTCGCGCTCGGTGCCGCCGCCCGACAACACCAGGACGTCGACCTGCACGCCTGGGTGCGACGTGCAGATGGCGAGCAGGGTGCCGCCCGCGCCGATGGCGATGTCGTCGCAGTGCGCGGCCAGCGCGGCGACCCGGCGCAGCCCTGCGGGCACGAGCCGGTTCACGCCGTACGCTCCCACAGGGCCCACGGGCGGTCGCCGCGCGCGTAGGCGCGGTCGAGCTCGATCCGCTGGTTGACGGTGTCGGTGGGCCGCCAGTAGCCGCGGTACGGGTAGGCGAGCAACCGTCCGCGTTTGGCCAGTTCCTTGCACCCGTCGACGAGCAGGTCGCCATTCTCCGGGATGTAGTCGAAGATTTCCTGGCGTAACACGAAATATCCGCCGTTGACCCATAACGGCATCTCGGTGACCGCCGTGATCTGGTCGACCAGCCCGTCCGGGGTGATCCCCACACAGTGGAAGGTCCCCGGCGGCGGCACGGCCATCAGCGAGCCGCCCGCGTCCGACCCGGCGAACCTGTCGATGATCTCCGGCAGCGGCGCGTCCGTGAGCACGTCCGCGTAGTTCGCCAGGAAAATCTCGTCCCCGCCGAGGTGGTCGCGCACGCGGCGCAGCCGCTCGCCGATCGACGACTCGATCCCGGTGTGCACGAAGGAGACCGTCCAGTCGGAGATGTCGTTGCCCAGCAACTCGATGTCGCCGCCGCGCAGCACGAAGTCGTTGGAGGCGGTCTCCTCGTACGTGAGGAAGAAACTTTTGATGTGCTCCGCGCCGTAGCCGAGGCAGAGCACGAAGTCCTTGTGACCGAAGTGCGCGTAGTAGCGCATGACGTGCCAGAGCAGCGGCCTCGGGCCGACGAGCTGCATGGGCTTGGGCACGTCGCCCGGCGCTCCGGTGCGCATCCGCGTGCCGTACCCGCCGCAGAAGAGGACGACCTTCACACGACCTCCAACATGGGGATGGGGAAGACCAGCCGGCCACCCCAGTCATGGACGTACGCGAGCTGCTCGACCAGCTCATCGCGCAGGTTCCACGGCAGGACGAGCACGTAGTCCGGCCGATCGGCGGCGATCCGGTCCGGCGGGAAGATCGGGATACGGGCGCCCGGCGTGAACTTGCCGTGCTTGTACGGGTTGCGGTCCACCGTGTAGGCGAGCAGGTCGGGCCGGACACCGCAGTGGTTGAGCAGGGTGTTGCCCTTGCCGGGAGCCCCGTACCCGACCACCGTCCGGCCCGCGTCCGCGGCGCTGACCAGGAAGCGCAGCAGGTCACGCCGGACCCGCGTCACCCGCCCCGCGAACTCGGCGTAACCCGCGATCTCGTGCAGTCCGGCCGCCTTCTCCAGGGCCAGGACGTCGGCGACGCGCGGCGACGGCGCGACGCCGGCCTCCACGGGCCTGGCCCACAACCGGATGGAGCCGCCGTGGGTGTCCAGCAGCTCGACGTCCACCACCGCCAGGCCGCCGCTCGCCAGCGCCCGCTGCGCCGAGGCGACGGTGTAGTACTGGAAGTGCTCGTGGTAGATCGTGTCGTACTGGTTGCGCTCGATCAGCGTGAGCAGGTGCTGCACCTCGATGGAGACCAGCCCGTCGTCGGCGACCAGCGTGCGCAGCCCTTCGGTGAAGCCGATCACGTCGGGGATGTGCGCGTAGACGTTGTTGGCCACGACGTGGTCGGCGCGCCCGTGCTCCCGCACGATCGCCCGCGCGCTCTCCGGCGTCAGGAACGCCGTCACCGTCGGCACGCCGCGCTCCCTCGCCGCGGCGCCCACGTTCACCGACGGCTCGACGCCCAGGCAGCGCACCCCCCGATCGACCACGTGGCGCAGAAGGTAGCCGTCGTTGCTGGCCACCTCGACCACGAAGGAGTCGGGCCCGAGGTCGAGCCCGGCCACGAAGGAGCGGGCGTGCTCCACCCACGAGGTGGAGTAGGAGGAGTAGTAGGCGTAGTCGGTGAAGGTCTCCTCGGGGGAGATCAGCGGCGGGATCTGCGCCAGCCAGCACGACGTGCACACGCGCAGGTGCAGCGGAAAGGTGAGCTCCGGCTCGTCGAGCTGGCCGGCGGTGAGGACCCGCTCGCACGGGGGCGTCGCCCCCAGGTCCACGACGCCGGTCATGTCGGTGGAGCCGCATAAACGGCAAGAGGTCATTCGCACGCTCCGAAAGATGGGTGTTTCTCATTGGTACTGTGCGGCCCATGGATCCCCTCGGCATCGACGGCGCGTGGGTGTACACGCCGCGCGTCCACACCGACCCCCGTGGCTCGTTCCTCGAGGCGTTCCGCGCGGCCGACCTGCCGCGGCGGTTCGACCTCGCCCAGGTCAACTGCTCGGTGTCCGGCCGCGGGGTGCTGCGGGGCGTGCACTTCGCCGACGTGCCGCCCGGCCAGGCGAAGTACGTGATGTGCGTGTCCGGCAGCGTCCTCGACGTGGTCGCCGACCTGCGGGCCGGCTCGCCCACGTTCGGCCGCTGGGAGGCCCGGACGCTCGACGACCGCACGCGGCGCGGCATGCTCGTCGCCGAAGGGCTGGGGCACGCGTTCATGGCGCTGAGCGAGCAGGCCACGGTGGTCTACCTGTGCTCGCAGCCGTACGCGCCGGGCCGGGAGCACGGGGTCCACCCGCTCGACCCGGCGCTCGCGATCGGCTGGCCGCCCGAGGTGGAGCCCGTGCTGTCGGAGAAGGACGCCGCGGCTCCCTCGCTCGACGAGGCGCTCGCGGCCGGGCTGCTGCCGGACTATCGCGCGTGCCAGGAGTTCTACGCCACGTTGCATTGAGGCCCCGCATTCGCGGCGATGACCGGCCAGGCCGCGTGCAGCGCCGCCCGCCAGTGGCGCAGCGGCTCCGCTCTGGTGCAGGCCAGCACGCTGCTGGCCGGACGCCGCGCGGGGCGCGGGCAGTCGGCGCTGGTCACCGGCCGCACCCGCCCGGGGTCCGCGCCCAGCAGCGTGAAGACCTCCTTGGCCAGGCCGTACCACGTCGTCTCGCCCGAGCAGGTGCCGTGGTAGACGCCGGGCGGCAGGTCCGACTGCGCCAGCCGTACGAGGAAGTCGGCCAGGTCGGCCGCCCACGTCGGCTGCCCGCGCTGGTCGTCGACCACGTCCACGAACGGCCGCTCACCGGCCAGCCTGATCATGGTCCGGACGAAGTCGGTGCCGGCAGCGCCGTACAACCAGGCGGTCCGCACGACGTAATGGCCGTGCTCCAGCGCCGCGCGCTCCCCCGCCAGCTTGGTTCGCCCGTAGGCGTTCACGGGTCCGGTGGCCGCGTCCTCGCGGTACGGCGCCGCGCTCGCGCCGTCGAAGACGTAGTCGGTCGACACGTGCACCAGCCGCGACCCGGCCTGGTCGCACGCCTCGGCCAGCCAGCGCACCGCGTGCCCGTTGACCGCCAGCGCCTCCGCCTCGCGCGACTCGGCCTCGTCCACGGCGGTCCACCCCGCGCAGTTGATCACCGCTCGGGGGCGGTAGGCGCACACGAAGTCGCGCACCGCGCGCCGGTCGCGCAGGTCCAGCTCGCTGCGGGCGAGCGCCACCACCGGGTCGCCGGTCAGCGCCGTACGGTCGAGCACGTCGGTGGCCAGCATGCCGCCCGCGCCCGTGATGAGCCATCTCATGACGCCTCCTGTCAGGCCGTCCACCAGCCCCGGTGCTCGGCATACCAGCGCACGGTGTCCTTCAGCCCCTGCTCGAACGGGATCTCCGGCCGGTAGCCCAGGGCACGCAGCTTCGCGTCGTCGAGCGAATACCGGCGGTCGTGGCCCTTGCGGTCCTCGACGTGCTCGACCAGGTCCCAGTCCCGGCCGCAGGCCTCCAGCAGGCGGCCGGTCAGCTCCAGGTTGGTCAGCTCGGCCGTGCCCGCGATGTGGTAGACCTCGCCGGGCTCGCCCTTCTCCATCGCCAGGCGGATGCCCGCGCAGTGGTCCTGGACGTGGATCCAGTCGCGCACGTTGCCGCCGTCGCCGTACAGCGGGACGGTCGCGCCGCGCAGCAACCGCGTGACGAACAGCGGGATGATCTTCTCGGGGTACTGCCGGGGCCCGTAGTTGTTGCCGCACCGGGTGATGGAGACGTCCATCCCGTGGGTGATCGCGTAGGAGCGGGCGATCAGGTCGGCGCCCGCCTTGGAGGCCGCGTACGGCGAGCGCGGCGCCGGCGGCGCGTCCTCGGTCCAGGAGCCGGACTCGATCGTGCCGTACACCTCGTCGGTCGACACCTGCACCACCCTGGCCACCCCGGCCTCCAGGCACGCCTGCAGCAGCGTCTGCGTGCCCAGCACGTTGGTGCGCACGAACGCGGCCGCCCCCTCGATCGACCGGTCCACGTGGGACTCGGCGGCGAAGTTCACCACTACGTCGTGGCCGGGCACGACCTCGGCCAGCAGGCCGGCGTCGCAGACGTCGCCGTGCACGAACGTGTACCGCGCCCCGTCGAGATTGGCCCGGCTGCCCGCGTACGTGAGCTTGTCCAGCACGGTCACGTACGCGCCGTCGAGGCCGTGCACGAAGTGGGAGCCGATGAACCCCGCGCCACCCGTCACCAGAATTCTCATGAACTGATTTGCACCTTGCTGTGATCGCCCAGCACGAGACGGTGGGCTCTGGGTGTGTGGGGCGCGGGGGTGACCTCGACGTCGTGGCCGATCAGCGACCACTCGATCCGGCCCACTCCCTCGATGGACGCCCTGGGCAACACGATCGAATACTCGATCTCGCTACCGGTGATCGTGCACGACGCACCGATGGAGGTGAACGGGCCGACGTAGCTGTCGCGGATCCGCGCGCCGCCGGCGATGATCGCCGGACCGACCACCCGCGAGCGCTCGACCACCGCGCCCGGCTCGACCACGACCCGGCCCACCAGGTCGCTGGCCGCGTCCACGTGCCCGCTCACGCGCGGCTCCACCGACTCCAGCACCAGCCGGTTGACCTCCAGCATGTCGGTGACGTTGCCGGTGTCCTTCCAGTAGCCGGTGATCACCGATGACTCCACCCGCAGCCCCGCCTCGATGAGCCACTGGATGGCGTCGGTGATCTCCAGCTCGCCCCGCCACGACGGCTTCAGCTCCGCCACCGCCGCGTGCACGGCCGGGCTGAACAGGTAGACGCCGACGAGCGCCAGACCGCTCTTGGGACGCGCGGGCTTCTCCTCCAGGCCGACGACCCGCCCGGCGCCGTCGAGCTCGGCCACGCCGAACTGGCGCGGATCGCCGACCTCGGTGAGCATGATCTGGGCGGCGGGCCGCTCGCGGGCGAAGCGGGCGACCAGGTCGGTGATGCCGCCCACGATGAAGTTGTCGCCCAGGTACATGACGAAGTCGTCGTCGCCCAGGAAGTCGCGGGCGATCAGCACGCCGTGGGCCAGCCCGAGCGGCGCCTCCTGCCGCAGGTACGTCACCTGCAGCCCGAACGCCGACCCGTCGCCCACGGCCGCCTCGATCTCGGCCTGGGTGTCGCCGACCACCATGCCGAGCTCGGTGATCCCCGCCGCCGCGATCGCCTCCAGGCCGTAGAACAGGACCGGTTTGCCGGCGACCGGCACGAGTTGCTTGGCCGAGGTGTGCGTGATGGGCCGCAGCCGTGTGCCCGACCCTCCGGCGAGCACGAGTGCTTTCACAGCTAGTAGGCCCCTTCTCCACGGGTGACGACGGACCAGGTCTTCCAGAGAATCTGCAGGTCGAGGATGAGCGACCAATTCTCCACATACCGCAGGTCGAGGCGTACGGACTCCTCCCACGTCAGGTCGGAGCGGCCGCTGACCTGCCAGAGCCCGGTCATGCCCGGTTTGACCACCAGGCGGCGGCGGACGTCGGCCCCGTACTTGCCGACCTCTTCCGGCAGCGGCGGGCGGGGGCCGACGAGGGACATCTCGCCGCGGATGACGTTGAGCAGCTGGGGCAGCTCGTCGAGCGAGTACCGGCGCAGGAAGGCGCCCACCCGGGTGATCCTTGGATCGTTCCTCATCTTGAAGAGCACGCCGTCGAACTCGTTCGCGTCGAGGAGTGCACGCTTGCGCTGCTCCGCATCCACCACCATCGTACGAAATTTCACGACGCGGAATTCTTCGCCGCCTTTGCCGACCCTGACCTGGAAGAACAGCGCGGGCCCCGGGCTCGTCAGCCGGATCACCAGCGAGATCGCCAGCAGCGGCAGGGCGAGCAGCAGCAGCGCGGCCCCGGCCACGAGCCGGTCGAACACGCTCTTGACGAGCTGCTTCGTGCCGTCGAACTCCGGATGTTCCACGTGCAGCAGCGGCATCCCGGCCATCGGCCTGATGCTGATGCGCGGCCCGGCCACGTCGAGGAGGGCGGGTGCGACGAAGAGGTCGGTGCGCGCGGTCTCCAGGCTCCAGGCCAGCCTGCGCAGCGCCGCCCCGTCAAGCTCCGGGCACGCCAGGACGGCCACGGCGTCGGCCTTCTCGCGCTCCACCACGCTCGCCACGTCGCCGAACGAGCCCAGCACCGGAACGCCGTCCAGGTCGACGTCCATGTTTCCCTCGGGAAGGCACGCCCCCACCACGCGCATTCCGTGATAGGGCTGGCGCCTGAACTGCATCACGAGGTCGAGAATCGACTCCCGGTGCCCGACCGCGACCACCTGGCGCATGTACTCGCCCACCGCTCTTCTCCGGTGGAGACGTTTACGCATGCGATAGCGGAAATAGAGCGTGGCGAGCAGCGCGAGCGGCAACATCGCCATGACGAAACTGCGCGCGATCGTGGTCTGCGTGGCATAGGCCATGATGGCGACCGTGGCCATCAGCCCGGCGCCGCCGTTGAAGACGGCCTTGAACTCGTCGGTGCCCTCGCCGTTGGCGCGCTGGCGGTAGGCGCCGCCCATCATGAGCGCGACGGGCCAGGCGACGACGAGGCCGAAACCCAGCAGATACTCGGCCGGCGGAACGTACACGCCGGCGACGAGCCGGACACCCAGCACGCAGACGCACGCGAGCAGCACGCACATCGTGTCGCCGGATAACAGGAGCCGCAGGTACGCCCGCGTCCAGATGCTCGACGCACGACGTGGTACGGCCTCGAGGAGCACGACAGCGGACTCCCCAGTCCCCACCCTCATAACACCACCTGATACTCGATGCACCGCTGTTCCCGACAGGAAACCTGCTCCTCGACTACCGCACCGATGCCTCCTCCGGTCAGGCCGTAGCGGCAGTCCGTTCAGCAGGTTTCCGATCAGGACTTGACGTTCCTTGCACCACACGGGTTGACAAGTCCCTCGAACAATCAAGGGCGGCGGCCCCCACTAAAGATTAAAGATCGATTCGGGCATGGGGAATAACGGCATATGTCCACAATCGGACGATTGTTGAGCCGCATGAGGGCTTGACGGAACGGTCCACAAGTGGCAGTGAACGATGAAATACGGCGACAAATTCGTGAATCGTCCAGCCGGTTGCGCTAGTCGTACTCCAGGTCCGGCAGCGCCGACGGCGGATCCGGGCTGCGCCACACGACCACCACCCCGTCACGCGTGGAGTCGGCGGCCAGGGTGAGCCGGTCGAGGTCGAAGTCCGGCAGGTAGCGCAGGCGGGCGAGAAAGCCGGCGTCCGTGGCGGAACGCGGCACGACACAACCCTCGCCGTCGCGGTCGAGCAGGATGTAGAGGACGTCCGCGCCGGCTTCCGCGCCGGCTTCCGCGCCGGCTTCCGCGCCGGCTTCCGTGGCGACACGGACCTCGACGACGTCCTCCCAGGCGAGAGCCTCGACGCTACCGTCAGCGTAGTGGCGGGTGACGCCCTCTTCCGTGACGTACACGTAGGAGTCCGGCATCGGGTTGCCGTGCATGGGCGCGATTCTTGCGAGTTCAGGGTTGGTCCCGCAAGGGTTTGTACGCAATAGAGGGCGTTTGCCGGGCACGCTTTCGCCGCCCCGAGGCACCTCAGCGGTGGCGGCCGCCCCACGAGTGACTGAGATGCGCCGCCACCGCCGCCCGGGCCGCGTCCTGTGGCCCCTCGGCGATCGTGTCGAGCAGCTCGCGGTGCTCGCGCACCAGCACTTCCCTGTCCTCGTAGACCTCGCGCAGCCGGACCAGCCCGAGCCTGGTCTCGGCGGCCAGGGCGCCGTAGAGGCGTTCGAGCCGGGGGCTCCCCACCGCCTCGATCAGCGCCTCGTGCAGCGCCATGTGCTCGGCCACGCTCTCCGACCACGGCGCCGTGGCCGGGAGCGCGGCCATCCGGTGCAGGGCCGCGTCGGCCTCCGGCACCCGCCGCCCGGCCACCGCCTGGGCCATCAGGTCCTCCAGCGGCCGCCGGACGTACATGAGGTCGTCGAGATCGGAAAGCGTCACTTCCGGGACGTAGGCGCTGCGGTTGCGCTCACGCCTGAGCAGGCCCTCGTGCACCAGCGTCGCCAGCGCCTCCCGCACGGTCGGCCTGGCCACGCCGTAGGACGCGGCGATCTCCTGCTCGGGCAGCGGGGTGCCGGGCGCGATCTCGCCGGACAGCACCCTGCTGCGCAGGGCGTCGGCGAGCGCGCCCACGGTGGAGACGGGTCTGAGCGGCAACGTCACGGCTGCGACTCTAACGCCCTTTCCCGCCTTCTTTCCGGTACGGCCACCGCGACGAGGCTCAGGGCCAGCAGGACGAGCCCGGCGACCGACACCGGGGCCAGCCGCTCGCCCAGCACGATCAGGCCGAGCAGCGCCGCGACGGCCGGCTCGGCCAGCGCCAGCGTGGCGGCCGTGGCCACGGGGGTGGTGCGCAGGCCCCGGCCGTACAGGAAGTAGGACAGGGCGGTGGTGCCGATCCCGAGATAGAGCACGGCGGCCAGCCCGCGCGGCTCCCCCAGCCAGGAGACCCCGTTCGCCATCAGGATCGGCAACATGATCACCGCCGACCCGCCGAACATCACCCCCATCACGGCGTCCGGCCTGACCCCCCGGCCGATCTCGCGGGCCGCCATGACGGTGTAGAAGGCGTACAGCAGCCCGCCCAGCAGCGCGAACAGCACCCCCGACACCACCTCCCCACCCGCCTGCGCCCCGCCGCCGACGATCAGCGCGGCGGACCCGCAGATGGCCGCCGTGGTCGCGACGGTCCAGCGCCCGCTCGGCCTGCGGCCGTGCAGGAGCCAGGAGAGCAGCCCGGTGAAGACGGGCCCGCTGCCGATCGCGACCACCGTCCCGATGGCCACACCGGTGCGGCCGACCGCGGCGAAGAAACAGAGCTGGTAGGCGGCCACCGCGGCGGCGGCCGGCAGGAGCCCCGGCCTGAACGCGCTCCTGAGGCCGGCTCCGGCGTAGAGCGCGAGCGCCGTGCCCCCGATGACGAGCCGCGCGGCGGCCAGCGCCACGGAGTCGGCGGAGACGAGCAGCCCGGCCGTGCCGGCCGTGCCCCAGAGCACGGACGCGCCGACGACGGCGAGCGGACCCTTCCTCATGCTCGCCATTGTGCCTTACTGTCTGACAATCAGACAACTTCGTCGAGGAGCCGGTCGATCAGCCGTCCCGCCGGGGCCACCACCTCCCCCGCGTAGTCGTCGAGCACGGCGAGAGCGTCGGAGACGCCGGGCAGGCTCTTGCGCGGCAGGTCGAGCAGGGACTCACCCTCCGCCGTGATCGCGCCCGCCACGTGGAAGGCGCCGTCCGAGGCGGCGATGGACACCTCGAACCGCACCTCGCGGCCGTCGGGCAGGATGAAGGTGACGCCGGTCCTGGCGCCCGCGGGAGGGAAGAAGTAGGAGAAGCGCTCGCTTCTCACGAAGGGGTGACGTAACTCCGCGAGAATCTCCGACGCCCGGGTCAGGGCCGCCAGCAGCCCGGCCGCCGCCAGACTCTCGCTCCCCACCTGCAAAGGGTAGATCAGCACGCCGGTCGGTGACCAGGCACGCCTTCAGGAGCCCAACGCCTCAGCGATCGGTCGCCAGCCGGGCGTGACGCTCGACGTCGTAGCGCACGCCCTCGTAGCAGAGCTTGCCCCGCTCGATCCCCTCGGGCCGGAAGCCCGCTTTGGTGGCGACCCGGCACGACGCCGGATTGTTCGTGCGGTGCCCCAGCTCCAGCCGGTGGAGGCCACGCTCGCCGAACGCCCATCGGGCCAGCTCGTCGGTGGCCGCCGCCGCGATGCCCCGCCCTCGGTAAGCGGGCACGACCCAGTAGGACACCCAGCCGTTGCCGTGGGCGTCGATCCCGGCGACCGCGACGTTGCCCACGACCTGCTCGCCGACCGTCACGGCGAAGGCGTGACCGGCCCCCGGCCAGGCGGCGATCCACCCCATGGCGTCCTGAAGGGTGACGACGGGCCACGGCGCCTGGTGCCGCAGATCGGGAGACTGAAAGGCGCGCAGCACGGCCGGGGCGTCGTCGGCGCGCCACTCCCGCAGCCGCATGTTCACATGGGTCACGCTGCCCGAGATTATCCAGACTGCACCTGTTGCCCGATATGGTGGATGGCTTCGAAATCGGCCACCAGCTGCTTCGGCGCGGTCAGGCACCACGCCTCGGCCACCAGCTCGAACAGCTCGTCAGAGTCGATCTTGTCGAGGTGGACCACCACCCAGCCGAACCGCCCTGCCGTGAACTGCACCTCGAACACCTCGGGCCGCTCGGCCACGAGGGCGATCTGCTCCTCGATCGTGGCCTTGAGCCCGACGGTCTCGGTCGCCTCCCACAGGTAGCCGAAGCCCTTGTCACGCACCTTGAGCCCGATCCACTCGCCGCCGTGGCTCATCCGGACCTCGGGCAGCTCGTTCAGCAACTCGAGGAAATCATCGACGCTCACACCCATGCCCGCCTGTGTACCAGACGCGGCCGACACTTCCCGGGCCCCGGCGGACGCACGTGCCGGCCGCCTCCCCGAAACGATCAATCGTAATAGCGGACTTCCAGCACGTTGCCATCGGGATCAGGAAAGTAAATCGCCTCGGGGGCGATGCCCTGGGCGCCGAAGATGTTGGTCGCGGTGCCGGAGATCTCCACTCCGTGCTGTTTCAGCCGGACCTGGAGGGCGTCGAAATCCTCCCTGCCGACCGACAGACAGAAATGATTGATCGGATGTCCGGAACTACCCTTCACCCCCGTGTGCTCGTCGACCCCTTTTAAGGCGTCGTACGCGATGAGATCGAGGATCGTCTCAGCCGAGATCCGCACGCTGGGAAAGGCCGCCTTTCCATCGCGAAACTCCTCCGTCCGCACCCCGGGCAGCCCGAGCACCTGCTCGTAGAAATGCAGGGACCTGCGCTGGTCGGAAACCCAGCAGACGAGATGGTCAAGGCGCACATCCATGAAAACCTCCTGCTCCAATATCTGCCGCCCACCGCTCCTTGTCCACCTGCAGAACCACCCGCCAACGAATTTCCGCCTCCGCGAAACACGTGGTTAACGTCAAGTTGGTGGTGATGACCTGCACGGTTGAGCCGGCCGCGACATTCCTGCCCACAATGAGGGTGTGATGGAGATCATCGCCACCGGGGCCAATAATAGACGCAGGGTTTCGGATTCTTCATGACGGGATGGCAGGTGGCCGGCCGTCACGAACCCGCACGCGCCCGATCGGGTCCCACCCGTCGGAAGGACGCCTGAAGGAGATCGTCCACCGGCGTCTCCTCCCCGGCATGACCGTCCTCCACAGGAGGCGCCCACACCGCGAACGGATGCGCCCCTTCAGGGCCGGCCGAGCGGGAGGCGGTAGACGGACACGTGCGAACGTGACTCCGCGGTGAACTCGGCTCCGGCCCAGTCGGCGTGCCTGGACTCCAGCTCGAATCCGGCCAGCTGGGCCATGAGGTCGAGCTCGGCCGGCCAGATGTAGCGGTGCGGGCTGCGGAACAGCTGTGCCCGTTTGCTCTCGTCGAACCTGAAGTGGTGCGACACGACCAGCTGGCGCAGCACGTCGTAGGTGTCCAGGCCGATGTAGCCGGGCTCGGCGGTGAAGACCGTCGCCTGCTGGCCAGGGGGCAGCTTGCGCAGCTCGGGCACCCACAATTCGATCACGAACCGGCCGCCGGGCTCGAGGTGGCGGGCGGCGTTGCGGAAGCACGCGACCTGTTCGGCCTGGGAGAGCAGGTTGGAGATCGTGTTGAAGACGAGATAGACGAGGGAGTAGGGGCCCGGGGCCGAAGCGGTCGCCATGTCGCCGGTGACCACCGGGATCGTCGCCTCGTCCACCTTCGTACGCAGCTGCTCGATCATCGGCCTGGACAGCTCGATGCCGGTGACGGGCACCCCACGCTCGACGAGCGGCACGGCCACGCGGCCGGTCCCGATGGCGAACTCGAGCGCCCGCCCGTCGCCCGCGAGCTCGGCGAGGCGGCCTACGGTCGGCTCCAGCACCTCGGGCGCGAACATGCCGGTGCCCGGCGTGTCATAGCGCTGGGCGGCCTCGGCGTCCCAGATGCGCTCCTGAGCGAACTCCGGCCCCGCCGCTCCCGTCATGCCGTACGTCCCATCCCGCTCGTGTCCGTGACAATGTGCTCAGGCGGTCAACAGTAGGCAGCCCGCGAGCCCGGCGTCGAACGGATTTCCGCCGGGCCGCGGCACCCGCCCGGCAGGGCGGTCTCAGGCGGGATCGAAGGCCACCGGCAGCCGGTGCACCCCGTAGATGGCCATGTCGGTCTTCATCGCGAGCTCCTCCTCGGGCACGGCGAGGCGCAGGCCGGGGAATCGGCGGAACAGCGCCGCGTACGCGACGCGCATCTCGATCCGGGCCAGTTGCTGTCCGAGGCACTGGTGCACGCCGTGGCCGAACCCCACATGGCCGGCGGACGATCTGGTCAGGTCAAGGGTGTCGGGGTCGTGGAACTGTTCAGGGTCGCGGTTGGCCAGCGGAATGGAGATCACCACCGTCTGCCCCTTCGTGACCGTCACGCCCTCCAGTTCGACGTCCTCCAGCGCGGTACGCTGGGCTCCGAACTGGATGATCGACAGGTAGCGGAGCAGTTCCTCGACCGCGCCGTCGATCAGCGCGGGGTCGGCGCGCAGGGCGGCGAGCTGTTCAGGGTGGCGCAGCAGGGCGTAGGTCCCGAGAGCCAGCATGTTGGCGGTCGTCTCGTGTCCGGCGATGAGCAGCAGCAACCCGATACCGGTGATCTCCTCGTCGGTCAGGTCGCTGTCGGCGACGAGCCCGCTGAGTAGATCTTCGCCCGGCTCGGCGCGCTTGGCGGCGACGAGCCGGCGGAAATATCCATAGAGGCGGTTCATGGCGGCCATGAACTCCTCCTTGGAGGAGCCCAGGCTGGCCATCGTCGCCGTGGCCCCCTGGAACTCCGCGCGGTCGGCGTACGGCACGCCGAGCAGTTCGCAGATCACCAGCGAGGGGATCGGCAGCGAGAAGTGCTGGACCAGGTCGGCCGGGGAGCCCGCCCGCTCCATCGCGTCCAGGCACTCGTCGGCGATCTGCTGGATCCGCGGGGTCAGCCGGTCGAGCCGGCGCACGGTGAAGTGGGCCGTCAGCAGCCTGCGGTAGCGGGTGTGGTCGGGCGGGTCGAGGCGGAGGAACATCCCCGGGAGCATCGGCGCTGCGGTGTCCTCACCGAGCGGGTTCTCGAAGGGCAGGTGGCGTAGGTCCTGCCGGGCGCTGAAGCGCTGGTCGGCCAGTACGACACGGGCGAGGTCGCGGCTGGTCGCCACCCATCCGATGTGGCCGTCGGGGAAGGCCAGCGGGTGCAGCGGTCCCGCGGCGGCGAGGTCGCGAAGCGGGGTGGGCGGGTCGAAGGGATGCTCCCGCGCGGTCGGCAGTTGCATGGGACGGGTCTCGGGACCTGCGGTCATGCGACGTCCTCCTAAGTAGAGACTCTCTATTTTTAGATAGTACATACCTTCATACGCTGTCTACTATGCTGAGCGCATGGCGGAGCAGATCGGCTTGCGGGAACGCAAGCGGCGGCGCACGCGACAGAGCCTGATCCACACAGGGTTGCGGCTGTTCGCGGAGCGGGGATACGACCAGACCACCGTGGCCGACATCTGCGCGGCCGCCGAGTTGTCGCCCGCCACGTTCTACAAGCACTTCCCCGCGAAAGAGGACATCGTCTTCGCCGACTATCCCGAGCGGGTCGACGCCATAAGCGCGCTGACCTCGGCGCCCCGCCCGGGGGAGTCGCTGGAGAGCCTGCTGCGGCGGGCCTTCGCCGTGATGCTGGAACCGGGACGGTGGAGCATAGATCCCGACCAGGACCTGATCGTGATCCGCACGCAGCTCGCCCTCTCCGTGCCGACATTGCGGGCGATCGCGCTGAGATGGCTCTTCGACATCCAGCACGAGTGGGCCAAGGCACTGCGGAGGGCGTTCCCCGAGCTCGACGACATCACCGCGCACGCCCTCATCGGAGCCATGGTCGGAGCGCTGGCCGGCGCCGGCCGGGCCGCCATCGAGAACGGGCGGCACGGAGCCGCCCTGGTCGAGGACATCACCCGCGCCCTCGACGTCGCCATGGCCGGGCTCCCCCGCCACCTCACGACCGCGACACAGTGACCCTGACCACCGCCTTGACGAAACCTTTCTGAGCACGGACCCGGCGAGCGTGAGCCTCCGCCAGCCGGCATCGGCTTCCAGGCGAGCCGCCCGAACGGCGACACCGCCCTCCCTTCCGGCTACACCTGCGCCTGACGCCATCGTGGCGTGGGCTGGCCGGTCTACGGCGCCTGTCGTTCAGGGCTCATCGGCAGGTCGGCCCACAGCCACATGCCGACCGCGCCGGTCAGGGCGGGCCACAGCCGGCTCAGAGCCCGGCCTCGGCGGGCGACGCCGGGCAGGTCGAGGAGCCGGTGTGCGGTAGTCGGTCAGGGTGGCCACCAGCGGGCCGGGGACTCCGAGGTCCGGGCCGGGGATCCAGCGCGACCTCAGCACGGCGCGGACGCGCGGAGGAGGGGTTCGGCGGCCGCCCGCAACTCGGCGCTGAACGGCGCCGGGCTCAGCGTGGCCGGGTCCAGGTTGACGTTGACGCGGTAGCCGTCGGCGTGCACAACCGCACGATCGGCCGACAACACGCGGAAGCCGTACACGCCGCTGGTGCGCCCCATGCGGTCCATCCAGAAGTGCACCAGCAGGTCCCCCGCCCCGGCGATGGGCGCGTGGTAGGTCACCTTGAACTCGCGTACGGCCAGGAACACGTCCTTGAACGCCGACCGGCCCGGGTCAGGGGCCCAGCCGAGCCGCTGCCAGTAGGCGCCGATCGCCCGCTCGACCAGCAGGGCATAGCGGGAGTTGTGCAACAGGCCCATGGCGTCGAGATCATCGAAGTGCACCTGGACGGGCTCGTGCACACCGGCTTCCATCATCGTCAATCCTCCGGGAGTAGCTCAGGGTCGGGGCAGAGGGCACGTAGGCGCTGCAGGACGGCGCGGCGGGCGCGGACGAGGGATTCCTGGCCCTCGAGCAGGCGGGAGTGGATGACGACCATCTCGCCGAGCGCGTCGATCTCGTAGGCGAGCTGGGCCGGGTCCACACCCTGGGCCAGCTCGCCCAGCGCGATCGCCTCCGTCACCTGCCGCCGGATGAACTCCTGCCACTCGCCCATGGCCCGGGCGACGCGGTCGTGCACCGGACCGGGACGGTCGTCGAACTCGACCTGCGCGGTGAAGAAGAAACACCCGCCGGGCAGCACGCCGTCCTTGTAGAACTTCAGGCGCGCCTCGTGCAGCGCGAACAGCCGCCGCACGCCCGCCGGAGCCCGCAGGGCGGGCGCCACCACGTGCTCGGTCCACTGGCGGGCCGCCCAGTCCACGGCGTCGAGCTGCAGATGCTCCTTGTCCGGCCAGTGGGCGAAGAACCCGGACTTGCTGGTGCCGGTAGCCGTCGCCAGCCGCCCCAGGGAGAGCCCGTCCAGCCCTTCGACGGAGGCCAGGCCCACCGCCTGCGCCAAGATCACCTCACGGCTGCGCAATCCGCGCAGTCGCCGGCCGTCATTCGTCATGGCGTCCAGACTACATTAACGACCGATCGTACTTAAATCTCTCACGACAGCGCCGCGCACCCGTCTCGAAGACGCCTGAAGGGCGCCAGGACGGCCGGGCTCCCTGGGGCCGTCGTCCGGAGTATCGTCCAGATCAGACACCGAGAGAACGGGACGATCCCGGAGGTCAGGTTGGCCCAGGAGGAGATCCGCCGGCACAACGCCGGCACCCTGCTCCGGCACGTGCACCTGGGCGGCGCGGTCTCCCGCACGGCGCTGGCCGAGCGGATGAGGCTGAACCGCAGCACCATCATGGCGCTGACCACCGAGCTCGCCACGGCAGGCCTGGTCCGCGAAGAGCTGCCCGCCGACACCGGCCGGGCGGGACGGCCGTCGCTGGTGGTCCGCCCCGACTCCGGCCAGGTCTACGTGCTCGCCTTCGACGTCGCCGTGGACCGGCTGGTCGCCGCCCGGGTGGCGCTCGGCGGGATCATGCTGGACCGCAGGGAGGCGGTCCGCCCGCGCGCCGGAGCCGACCTCGACCGGGTGGTCGAGGTGCTGGCCCGGTTCGGCCGCCAGCTGCACCGTACGGCGCCTCCGGACTCCGTGTGCGTCGGCGTCGGCGCGTCCTACTGCGGCATGATCCGGCCCGGTGACGGCATGGTGCGCTTCGGGCCCGACATGGGCTGGGTGGACCAGGCGTTCGGCACCGAGCTCGGCCGCCGGCTGGGCCTCGGCCTGCCGGTGTCCGTGGGCAACGAGGCGCACCTCGGCGCGCTGGCCGAGCAGCAACGCGGAGCGGGCACCGGCCTCCAGAACCTGATCTATCTCCACGGGGACGTCGGCGTGGGCGGCGGCATCATCGTGGGCGGCAAGCTGCTGGACGGCGACGGCGGCTACGGGTGCGAGCTAGGGCACATGGTGGTGAACCCGTACAACGGGCGTCCCTGCGGATGCGGCTCCCATGGTTGCCTGGAGGCGGAGGCCGGCGAGCGGGCGCTCCTCGACGCCGCCGGCCGGCCCGCCGACCTGTTCGGCCGCGACGCCGTACGCGCCGTGGTGGACGACGCCGACCGAGGCGATCCCGCAGCCCAGGAGGCGCTGCACCAGGTCGGCGACTGGCTCGGCATCGGCGTGGCCAACCTCATCAACCTCTTCAACCCCGGCATGGTCGTCTTCGGCGGCATGCTGCGCGACATGTATCCGGGCGCGGCGGCCCAGGTGCGCGCCCGCATCGCGGCCAACGTGCTGCCCGTCGCCCGCGAAAGGGTGAGGCTGCGCACCGCGGCCCTGGGAGACGACGCCACCCTGGTCGGCGCCGCCGAGCTCGGCTTCTCCGACCTGCTGGCCGACCCGCTGGGCGTGCTCACCCGTACGACGAGGTGACGCGGTCGCACCGGCCCTCTCATCGCCCGCCTCTGGGAGCGCCCGCGACAGGCAGAGCCTGCAGCAGGCGGGTCGGCGAGACGCCGCGACCGTGACCCGACGATGACACCGGGCGCACGAGGCGGAGACACGGCCGGCCGACAGTGGATGGGGTTGACGGCGGGAGAGTACGGGACGGGCTGTCGTCGGCGTGGGAGGGGCTTGCACCGGCTGGCCCGGCACGAGACCACCCGTCCCGGGCCGCCCGCGTCGGGTCGACGTCGGCGGCCCGGACGCCCCCAGCAACTACGGCGTCGCCCTCACCGAGCGGGGCGAGCCGAACCGGCAGGAACTGCTGTGACCGTCCGCCGGACGGCGAGGCGCAGCGGACGACGATCGACGTAAAGGAGAAAGGCGTGGTTGAACGCGGAAGATGGGACCGGCGTTCCCTGCTGCGGGGCGCCACCGTGCTGGCCGGTGCCACCGCGACCGCACCGCTGCTGGGCGGGGCGGCCACGGCCCGAGCCCGCAGTGGTGACGCGGACGCGCTGTTCAAGGCGGGGAGGTTCGAGCAGGCCGGGCGCGCGTACGAGGAGATCCTGAGAGCAGACCCCGCGAACCTGAACGCGGCCCGCCGGCGCGGCTACGTCGGGCTACTGGCCAACCGGTTCCCCGAAGCCGAGAAATACCTCAAGATGGCCATCGGGCTCGCACCCGGCGACAAGGATGCCAACCGGTTCCTGGCCGACTGCTACATCCGGCAGGACAAGTTCGCCCTCGCCGCACCACACTGGCAAGCGGCCGGCAGGGACGTCTTCGCCACGTGGTTCGCGGCGGTCCGCGACGAGCCGTACCAGATCCACGGCGACATCGCGCGGCTGCCCTGGCAGCAGATGGACCCGAAACCGCTGGTGGAGGCCTCGGTCAACGGTGGACCGTCAAAACGCTTCACGTTCTACACCGGCTCCCCATGGCTGGGCCTGTCCTCGACGGTGGCCAGGGAGGCCGGGTTGAGCCCCGTCGCCAGTCAGAAGATCGATTATCTGGACGGCACCATATGGCAGTACTTCGGGGTGCTGGACTCGTTCAGGCTGGGCGGCATCGAACTGCGTAACATCCCCGTGGCGTGGTCGGAGTCGGAGTCGGGCGGAGATGTCGACACCGGCAACGACGGCATGATCGGCACGTGGGTCTTCTACCACCTGCTGACCACCTTCGACTACGCGGGCCGATCGCTGATCCTGCGGCGCAACACCCCAGAAGCGGCCAGGCAGGCGCGCGCCGCCGCCGAACGGGCGGGCGCAGAGCCCCTGCCGCTGTGGCTGGCCCGTGAGCACACGGTCCACAGCAGGGGCAGCGTCGCCGGCTCAGGCCCGCGCGTGGTGGCCTTGCCCATCGGCGGAGGCAGCGAGGCCGCCGCGGTCATGCACGGGGATACGGCCGAACAGTTGCGGATCCGCACCGACTACGACCGCCCCATCAGGACTCACGCTCACAGCCACCCAGCGGTCACCTACCCTTGCTATCCGAAGGAGATCCGCCTCGGCAGCGCCACCGCCCACAACATCTACTGCAACACGCACCCGGAGTCCGCACTCGCCCCCCTCGGGTTCGACGTGCCGGTCACCTTCTTCCACAGCTTCTACAAGCCGTACAACATCACCCTCGACTTCACCGGCATGAACGTCTACATCGCCCGCGGCAAGGCCACCTGATCGCGGGTCTCCGCAGGTCTACGCCTCGCCGGAGGTCAGGCCGGCCGGCTCAGGAGAGGCCGGTGCCGAGCGGCGCCGGCGGAACCAGTGCCGATGGTTGCGAACGAAGGTCACCACGAAGAGGGCCTGAATGGCGCCCTCGATGAGGAGGAGAAGAGCGGAGTCCAGCGCCGGCAGTACCGAACCGCCGTTGAAGGCGTCGACGATGGCGCCGAGCGCGCGGACCAGCGCGACGATCGCGATCGGGGCGGCGAACAGCGCGAACGCGGTGAGCGACACCGTGGCGCCGATGACCAGGAAGACGGAATAGACGCGGGTGGCCCGCCGCTCGTGAGGCGCGAGTTCACCGGTGGGATCCTCGACCGGGCAAGGGCGCCGGCGCAGGCGCGCGACCGCCCTCGCGCGTAGGTAGCGGGCGAAGGCGAGTCCGTCGTCGAAGAGGTTGCGGGTACGCAGCAGGTCGCGAAGGACGTAGTACAGATCCGTGCGCATGTAGACCTGGAGCTGGAACGGGATGGTCATGAGCACGGCCACGACCAGCGCCTGGAACAGAGCTTGCACCAGTGACGGCAGGGCCACGTGGGCGACCAGCAGGGTCAGAGACGCCATGAGGAGGAAGTCCCAGGCCATCCCCGCCAGGTAGACGCGGTACCGGGATCGTCTGGGCACCCCCCACACCCCGGTGACGTCGGTCTGGACGACGAGGTTGTGCAGCCGGGTACCGAAACCGATGCGCCCCGGCACGCCGAGTGACCGGGCCGCCATGAGGTGCATCATCTCGTGCGTGCTGAGCGTCACCGACACCATCGCGGTGTTGACCAGCACCGTGAGCCCGACGTACTCGCCCCAGAAGAAGTCCGCGTAGTGCGGCAGCAGGTCGGGCCTGCCCACCAGCGTGACCAGCGCCGCGCCCACGACCAGCAACCACGCGAGCTTCATCGGACGGCTGAACATCCAGCTCACGTGACGGTCGGTCAGCCACGGGAAATGGACAGGCGGAGCGTCCGTACGGGGATCGGGCAGCCGGTGCTCGTCCACGGACGCCACGAAGCCCAGCTCCGTCAGCGCCTCCACGAGTTCGGCGACGTCGATCTCCACGTCCTGCTCGTCCGCCAGACGCTGCTCCACGGCGCTGACCGGCAGGCTCTCGCGCAGGAGCCGGATGGCCTCACCGTAGACGGCGGGCAGTTCGATGAACTCGCCGATCTCCGCCCTGCCCACCACCACGGCATCCGGATCGTCGTCGTCCGGGCGGATGATCAGCCGGTGGAAGCTGACAAGGCTCTCGGCGGTGATCGGCGCCGCGGTCACGACGGTCCGGCTCCGCACGCCGGGCAGTCGTCGTAGTGCGGGATGTCGATGTGGTACGAGTGGTCCCACATGCCGTAGTTCCAGTGGAAGACACGGCCGCGGGCCTGTGTGGGCAGGCCACCGAGGTGGTACATCACCTCGAGGGCGCACAGATGCCCGCTGATGTTGGCACTGGCCGCGATCACGGCGTTGGGCCGTTCCTCCGTGAGCGAGCGACCGTGAGCCTTGAACTCGCGCTGGTCCTCCTGGCGCCGCAGGCACATCCAGCACCCGGTCTGGTGCGGGATCAGGGATCCGACGACGGCCATCGGCCCGGTGTAGAAGCTGACGAACCACGGCGTACCTGTACGCAGCGCGGCGTCGTTGGTCCAGAACATGATGTCCGGGTGGGGCTCGTCCGCACACAGGACGAACACGTCACACTCGTTCATCAGCTTCTCAATGTCGTTCGATCCGCCGGCCTTGACGGTGCTGCCGGTGACCTTGACCAGGCTGTTCATCTGGCGCAGGCGCTCGACGGCGACATCGAGCTTGGGACGGCCGATGTCCGCCTCGGTGTAGAGAAGCTGGCGCGTGAGGTTGGCTTCCTCGATGGTGTCGAAGTCGGCCAGGTGGAGAGCCCCGATGCCGCTGGAGACCAGCCCCGCCGCCACGGCCGAACCCGTGCCGCCGATGCCGAGCAGACAGACCGTGGCGCCCTTGATCCCTGACTGGACCTCGTACGGCGAGCTCCGCGGAACCGGGTCGATCCAGGCGAAGTAGTTCCTGGCCGGCTCGTAGCGCCCGGCCTCGCGTTCGGTGAGATTCGCCGGCAGCGGCGCGCCGGCGTCCTCGACGAACCCGTTGGCGATCAGTCCGTCGATGACCTCGCGTACGTCCTGCTCATCGACGTCGGGATGGGTTTCGGCGAAGGCGGCGCAGATCTCGTCGACCGTGCGCGTGCCGTCCATCAGGACGATCAGACGGGCTATCGAGCCCTCCTCGTCATCCTGGATCTCGGAGGATATGCCCTGCTGCATGAGGCCGATCATGATGCGATCACCAGGCAGGGTCATGGGCTGATGAACGCGTTTGACGCGGGGGACGCGCACGAGAACCTTCCAGGTCACAAGACGTAGGAAGCCGGTCAGGAGAGCCCTGACCGGCCGACTGATCTCTCAGAGATCAGCCACCCTCACGCAGCCCGGTCGTCTCGACCTTCTCAAGTCGCTTGATCTCGAGCTTGATCTTCTTGGTGGCCTTCTTGTCGTCGGTTACCTGATCAGGCTTCTCCATGCTGCCTCCCATGTGGGTCGGAAGCTGCCGATGATCAGTGATGTTACCTATATGACGATCTGAGCGATAGATCATGTTTGGTGCGAATCCAACACGTTCCGTAACTTACGGACCTGCCACCGACCGCTTCCCGTACACCCCGTTTCGAGGGGACGCCCAGCGTCAGGCCGATCCCCGCTCCGCGTGAGGACCGGCCGCTACGTATGCCTACGCGTCGCCGACGGTGAGACCGGCCGGGCAGGAGACCCCGGTGCCGCCGATGCCGCAGCACGCATACGGCACCTCAAATAGGTACTGCTGGTGGTAGCGCTCCGCTTCCCGCAACAATAAGGGCTCCTCTGAAGGTTGGGCGACGCGTATATTTCCGGGCCACAATGAGAACCATCCACGAACACAGCGATCGCGGCGAGCTGACCTGAAGAAGAATCAAGCGCCACCGTTGCGACGGATACAAGGCCCGAAAGTCGGGCCTGTACATGGCAAACGCATTCCTGTCGCGCTCAAAGCATCCACGATGTTTCCGGCAGCCACTTCGCTGAGCTTCCCATCCCGGATCGCACAGGCAAGAAGTTACACGGTGCCGTGGACCTCCAGGCCATGAGCCCTCCCCACCGCCACGGCTTGCCGATCGTCTGTGATGGCGATCCCCCCGGAGAGTTCGGCCGCGGAGAACACACTGGCCTCCCCCAAATCGCGCTCCGAAGACCCGATGCGCTGTACCCACTTGGCAAAACACCTGATCTCTTCCAGAGAATCGAGCCTCGCCAGCCCAAGCCAGTCTGCGTCAAGCACGGCCTGCAGGAGCGGGTGCGCCTTCACTCCCGTTCGTATCTCTTCCCGAACGACGTGCGTCGTCAAGCACGCGGCGCTCACGAGAAGATCACGCAACACGTCCAAACGTTCCGCGCGAGCGAAATGATTCAAACACATGGCGTCGAACACCAAGACGTGGTCTGGCTCAGCGCTGCTCACAGGTCGAGATCCGCATCATCACACACCGGCAGGTCGGTCGCCACGATCTGACCCCGCATGAGTTCGACCGCCCGAGATTCCGTTATGAGCGACCTCTTGTAGGATTCCATGACTGCATGCGCGAAGCTCGGAGGCACTCGAACCATTTCCAAGTCGGGTTGAGGCGCCCATCCCACCGCTTCCATCAATTCCCCGCGCGTCGGATTTCTCCGGCGCAACTCATTGGCGGCACTCCTATCGATGACTTCGGCTGCGACGGCTTGCCGTACAGTCAATGACCAGGAGGTCCTGAAGCGCGCGGCCACGACCACCAAGTCCTCGCGCTTCGCCCTCTCGCCTGAGCGAACGACGCTGCTGAACGCCGCGACCGGGAGAAGAAGCTCCGCAGCGAACGCGTCTATGACGGATTCTCTTTCATCACGAGAAACATGGATTCCTATGTCTGTGGAGTACTCGTCTCCGACGATTAGGTGCCCCAACTCATGAGCCGCGGTCGCGCGCCGGCGACCAGGATCACCATGCCTGCTGACAACTGCCACAGCGAGATCGTCATCGATCAACGAGGCTCCATCACCCGGAGCCTCGACCACCGCGACCATCTGCCCAAGCCGTTCGCAGACGCTCATGAGTGAATCGATTGGCTCAACGCCGTGACCTAGACGGTCTCGTGCCCATACGGCGGCACGGCGGGCGCTCGATGCGTCCCGTACATCCTCTGGGCAACGTTCTATCTCAGGAGGATTGAACGCTCTCATCTCGACGAGCTGTCGGATGTCGGTCAACCACGTCGAGAGAGCGACTTCCAAGCGGTGAGATTGGCGCGTCGCGTCCGTCACGGTGTCGTCGACCAACTCTGCGCGACGGGACACGACCGAAGGCGGGGGCTTAAGAAGATAGCCCAGGGGTACCTGGAGAACTGCCGACAGCTTCGCGAGTTCGAGCGCGTCGACACGGCGAACGCCTCGCTCGATCTTTGCGATCATGGTCCGGTCGAGCTTCAGCGCCGACGCCAGCTCCTCCTGGGACATGTCGGCAGCCATACGGCACTCACGCACGCGCTCACCAACGTCCAGCCACTCTCCCGGATCCTTCATGGTGCGATAATCGCACAGGCGCTGGGAACGTGCGAGGGCGAAGCCGAATCCTGGGCATCATGACCCCGATTGCCTCCCTTCCCTTTGCCATGCCTGGGTCCGTCCGGCTTGATCGATCAGGTCGGCGTGCACCCTTTACCTGGCCTGCCCGCGCCGCCCACCGAGTCGCCCTTCGCTACGCCGAACTGCGCATGACTCACATGCTCTCGTCGCTGATCGCCGGAGCGCAGCCATACCTCTTCTGGCCACAGACAACGGAGCCCCGGCACCGCGCCGGCGATCGCCCTCGGTACGTCGTTCGGGAAATCCCAGCCATCCGCCGTCAACGGAGTCGGGACGTTCCCGAACAGCGAGGGACTGGAGATACCGTATGGAGCCCCGGAGACAACGGTGACAGTGAGCGAGTGGCACTGTTCCGGAAGCCGCGAGGGTGTTCAGTTCTGTCGTCACAAACGGATCGTGAACGCTTTCGCTCATGTCCGCAGCCAAACAGCTGATCTCCATCCCTTGGAATCAACCATCTAGGCGAGCTGCCCTTGAACCTGTGGTGAAGGTGGTCGCCAAGACGACTCTGGCCCATGATCGACACCGGACCTACCGGGCGACCATGGGCCAGGGACTAGCTATCCCCGCGGGTCTACGCCTCCCCTGAGGTCAGGCCGACGGGGCAGGTGACGCCCGTGCCGCCGATGCCGCAATATCCGTTGGGCACTTTGTACAGATATTGCTGGTGATAGTCCTCGGCGAAGTAGAAGGGCCCCGCGGGGGCGAGCTCGGTCGTGATGGCGTCGTAGCCGGACTGCTTGAGCACCTTCTGGTAGGCGTCGCGCGACGCCTCGGCGGCCTTCTGCTGCTCCGGGGAGTGGTAGTAGATGGCCGAACGGTATTGGGTGCCGACGTCGTTGCCCTGGCGCATGCCCTGCGTCGGGTCGTGGGCCTCCCAGAAGACCTTCAAAAGCTCTTCGTACGACACCTTCGCCGGGTCGAAGACGACCCTGACGACCTCGGCGTGCCCGGTGAGGCCGCTGCAGACCTCGTCGTACGTCGGGTTGGGGGTGTGGCCGCCCTGGTAGCCGGCGGCCGTCGTGACGACGCCCGGGGTCTGCCAGAAGATGCGCTCGGCGCCCCAGAAGCAGCCGAGGCCGAAGTCGGCGACCTCCAGCCCCGGTGCGTACGGCGGGGCGAGGGGGGCGTCGAGGACGGCGTGGCGGTCCGGCACGGGCATGGGCTCCGCGCGTCCCGGCAGGGCGTCCTCCGGTCGGACCATCGATGTCTTGTTGCCGCCGAACAGCCAGCCCATCACGCACCTCCAGAGGTCTTCCCTCAGCCTACATACCCGCCAACACTTAAGAGATCCTGCATAATTCCCTATAGAGGAACACGTTTGTGTTTAAAGGTGGTAATGCCCGAAACTGGGGTACATGCCTGACCTTCGGCGCGGCGTACTGTTCGGGGTCGCCGCCTACACCATGTGGGGTCTGTTCCCGCTCTACTGGCCCCTTCTGAAGCCCTCGGGCGCCGTGGAGATCCTGGCGCACCGGATGGTGTGGTCGCTGGTGGCCGTCGCCGCCGTGCTGGCCGTGCGCAGGCACTGGTCGTGGTTCAGGGAGCTGGCCCGCCGGCCGGGGAAGCTCGGCCTGCTGAGCCTCGCCGCCATCGTGATCACCGTCAACTGGGGCACCTACATCTACGCGGTGAACACCGGGCACGTGGTCGAGAGCGCCCTGGGGTACTTCATCAGCCCTCTCGTCAACGTGTTGTTCGGGGTGGTGCTGCTGCGGGAGCGGCTACGGCCGTTGCAGTGGGCTGCGGTCGGGTTCGGGGCGCTGGCCGTGCTCGTGCTGACGGTCGACTACGGGCGCCCGCCGTGGATCGCCCTGACGCTGGGGATGAGCTTCGGCGCGTACGGGCTGGTCAAGAAGCGGGCCAACGTGGCCGCGACCGAGAGCCTGGCCGTGGAGACGCTGGTCCTGCTCCTGCCTGCCCTCGGCTATCTGCTCTTCCTGCAGGGCACCGGCGCGGCGACGTTCGGGACCGAGGGCGTCTGGCACGCGGTGCTGCTGGCGAGCGCGGGGCTGGTCACGGCCGTGCCGCTGATCTGCTTCGGGGCGGCGGCCATCAGTGTGCCGTTGAGCACCATCGGGCTGCTGCAGTACATCGCGCCGATCCTGCAGTTCGCGTGCGGCGTGCTGATCGTGCAGGAGGTCATGCCGCCCAGCAGGTGGATCGGCTTCGCGATCGTCTGGGTGGCGCTGGCGGTCTTCACGTACGACAGCCTCAGGGCGGCGCGTGCGGCCGCCCGGCTCAGGAGATCGGCCGCCCTGGCGGGCGAACCGGCAGGCGGTCCGGCGGGCGGCGCGGCGGGCGATCAGCCGCTGCGCTCCACCACGTAGTCACATAGCGCCAAAAATGCATTCTTGGCGGGGATGTCGGGAAGGCCGAAAATGTCGGCACGGGCCTGGTCCACCCAGGACTCCAGCTCGGCCCGCGCCCGCGCCATCCCCGGATGCGCCCGCAGCAGCGTCAGCGCCTCCTCGACCTCTTCCTCGGCGACCGGCCCCGACAACAACGAGGTCAGCCGGGACGTCTCCCCCGAGGCCAGCGCGTACAGGACCGGAAGGGTCCTGACGCCCTCGCGCAGGTCGGTGCCCGGCGTCTTGCCCGACTCCGCCCCGGTGGAGGCCACGTCGAGCAGGTCGTCGCCGAGTTGCCAGGCCACCCCGATGGCCTCGCACGCGCGGCTGAGCCGCTCCTCCACGTCCGCGGCAGCCCCGGACAGCAGCGCGCCGAAGCGGCCCGAGGCGGCGATCAGCGAGCCCGTCTTGTCGGCCAGCACGCTGAGGTAGTGGCCGACCGGATCCTCGTCGTCGCGCGGGCCGATGGTCTCGCGGATCTGCCCCTGGACGAGGCGGGAGAACGTCTGGGCCTGGATGCGGATCAGCTCGGGACCCAGGTCGGCCAGGATGTCGGAGGCCTGGGCGAACAGGTAGTCGCCGGTGAGGATCGCCACGGTGTTGTCCCACCGGGCGTTGGCGGAGGGCGTGCCCCGGCGCACCGGGGCCTCGTCCATGACGTCGTCGTGGTAGAGCGAGCCCAGGTGGGTCAGCTCGATCACGACCGCGCCGGGCACCACACCCGGCGCGGACGGGTCGCCGAACTGCGCGGCCAGCAACACCATCAGCGTCCTGAACCGCTTGCCACCGGCCTCGATGAGATGCTTGGACGCCTCCGTGACGAAGGCGTCCTCGCTCTCCACGGACGAGCGCAGCAGCTTCTCGACCGCGGCCAGTCCGTTGGCCACGTCCTGCGCCAACCGCTCGTCCTCAATGGGAAGGTCAACCACGGGAGGCGCGGACATACGGGATCCCCTTATCTAATGAACAGGCTGCGAGCAGCGTCGTCAGCAACACCGAGCACGGACTCCGGGTAGAGCCCCACCCCTACGGTAACCAGCAGGGAGACGGCGATGACCGCCACGGTTCCCATACTGGGCACTGCGATCGCCGGTCCGTCGGCCGAGGGCTCGCTGAAGAACATCAGCACGATCACGCGGACGTAGAAGAACGCCGCGATCGCCGAGGCGACGACGCCCACGACCACCAGCGCCGCCATCCAGCCGCCCATCGAGTCGCCGGGCTGCGTGCCGCTGTCCAGCGCGGCCGCGAACACGGCGTATTTGCCGAAGAAGCCGCTGGTCAGCGGGATGCCGGCGAAGGCCAGCAGGAAGAAGGCGAACACCCCGGCCAGCATCGGCGCACGCTTGCCGAGCCCGGCCCAGCGCGACAGGTGCCCCGCCTCGCCGCCCGGGTCGCGGACGAGCGTGACCACCGCGAACGCTCCGACCGTGGTGATGCCGTAGACCGCCAGGTAGAACAGGATCGCCTTGAGCGAGGTCGCGTTCTGCGCGGCGGTGCCGAACGTGGCCATCACGCCGACGAGCAGGAAGCCCGCGTGCGCGATGGACGAGTAGGCCAGCATGCGCTTGATGTCGGTCTGCGTGATCGCCAGGATCGAACCGACGATCATGGTGAGCGCGGCGACACCCCAGATGACCGGCCGCCAGTTCCAGTCGAGGTTGCCCAGACCCACCCAGAACACCCGCAGCACGGCGCCCACGGCCGCGACGAGCGTGCCGGAGGCCATCAGAGCGGTGATCGGCGTGGGAGCGCCCTGGTAGACGTCGGGCTTCCAGGCCTGGAACGGAGCCGCGCCGATCTTGAACATCAGGCCGACGCCGAGCATCGCGAGCCCGATCATCAGCAGCGGGTCGAGCGCGCCGCCGCCGGCCAGGGCCTGGTTGATGCCCGGCAGCGAGACGGTGCCCGCGAAGCCGTAGATCATGGCGGCGCCGTACAGGAAGAACGCCGAGGAGAACGCGCCCAGCAGGAAGTACTTCATGGACGCCTCCTGCGACAGCAGGCGGCGCCGGCGGGCCAGGCCGCACAGCAGGTAGAGCGGCAGCGACATGACCTCGAGGGCCACGAACATCATCAGCAGGTCGTGCGAGGCCGGGAACAGCAGCATGCCGCCCACGGCGAACAGGACCAGCGGATAGACCTCGGTGTGGCCGCCGCCCGCGGACTCGGCCTCCTCCTCGTCGGCGCTGCCCGGCACGGCCGCGGCCGAGGCGACGAAGTGGCCCTCGTCGTTGATGAGCAGCACGCAGACGAACGACAGGACGAGGATGACGCCCCAGATGAACAGCGAGGGCCCGTCCACCGCGAGCGCGCCCACGGCGGAGGCCGTGGTGGGCACCTGGCCGCGCAGGACCTGCACGAGGACCAGCGCGAACGCGCCGGCCAGGCTGAGCAGGGTGAGCGGCACGTGGATCGCCTTGCGCAGGTAGCGCGGCACGAAGGCCTCGACGAGCACGCCGATGATGGCCGCGCCGAAGACCACCAGCAGCGGCGCGAGCGTGCCGTATTCGATCGTCGGCGCTGGGATGGAGTTCACTGACCTGTCCCCTTCTCAGCGATGGTGGAGGTGGGTACGCCCACGTTGGTCAGCGTCTGTTGCACTGACGGGTTGATCACGTCGAGCAGCGGCTTGGGGAAGAACCCGAACCCGATGATCAGGGCGACCAGCGGAGCCAGTACCCAGACCTCGCGGGCGTTCAGGTCCTTGAACGGCTTGACCGGCTCGGCGGTCGGGCCGTTCAGGGTCCGCTGCACCATCCACAGGATGTAGACGGCCGCCAGGATCACGGCCACCGCGGAGACGATCGCGGCCGCCGTCAGCGCCCCCGAGCCGTGGGCCTGGCTCGAGTATGTGCCGATCATGACCATGAACTCGCTCACGAACGACGACAGGCCCGGCAGCGAGAGCCCGGCCAGACCGGCGACGAGGAAGAAGCCCGCGAGCACCGGCGCGACCTTCTGCACGCCTCCGTAGTCGCCGATGAACGGCGAGCCGCGCCTGGCGATCAGGAACCCGGCGGCCAGGAACAGCGCGCCGGTGGCGAAGCCGTGGTTGACCATGTAGAGGGCCGCGCCGGACTGGGCGACCGACGACATGGCGAACACGCCCATGACGATGAACCCGAAGTGCGAGATCGACGTGTACGCGATGAGCCGCTTCATGTCGGTCTGCCCGATGGCCACGATGGCGCCGTAGATGATGCTGATGACCGCCAGCACGATGATCGGCACCGTGAACGTCTTGGCCGCGTCGGGGAACAACTCCAGGCAGAAGCGGAGCATGCCGAACGTGCCGACCTTGTCCAGGACGCCGACCAGCAGCACGGCGGCTCCGGCCGGAGCCTGCGCGGCCGCGTCGGGCAGCCACGTGTGCACCGGCCACAGCGGCGCCTTGATCGCGAAGGCGATGAAGAACCCGCCGAAGAGCCACTTCTGCATCGTCGGGTCCTGGATGGCCCCGACGAGTTCGGGGAACATGAACGTCTGCTTGCCCGCGACCACGTAGAGCCCGATGACCGCGACCAGCATGAGCAGGCCGCCGAACAACGAGTACAGCAGGAACTTCACGGCCGCGTAGGACCGCTGGGCGCCGCCGTACGAGCCGATCATGAAGTACATCGGGATCAGCATGGCTTCGAAGAAGACGTAGAACAGGAAGATGTCGGTCGCCGCGAAGACGCCGATCATCATCGTCTCCAGCACCAGCAGCAGCGAGAAGTACGTCTTCACCGAGCGCTTGGGCGTGATGAGCGTGCCGTCGGCGGTCTTGACGCCGTCGGCGTCGTGCCACGAGGCCAGCACCACGATCGGCACCAGCACCGCGGAGAGCGCGATCAGCACGAGCGCGACACCGTCGACGCCGACCCCGAACTTCACGCCGAAGCTCGGGATCCAGTCGTACTCGGCGACGAACTGGAAGCGCTCGCCCGACGGCTTGAACCCGGCGGCCACGACGCCCGTCAGGACCAGCACCGCCAGCGAGACCAGCAGCGTGACCTGCTTGGCCAGCTTGTCTCTGCCCTTGGGAAGCAGGGCCACCACGATGGCGCCCAGCACGGGCACCGCCATGAGTATCGGAAGCCAGGGTGACATCAGATGGTCCCAACGAGGAGCAGGGCGCCGGTCAGCAGGGCGGCACCGATCAGGATGGACAGCGCGTACGTTCTGGCGAAGCCCGTCTGGATCCGCCGCAGGCGCCCGGAGCTGCCGCCGATGCCCGCCGCCAGACCGTTGACCAGCCCGTCGATGCCGCGGTTGTCGAAGAACACCGCGAGGCGGGTCAGCCACTGGCCGGGACGCATGAAGAGCGACTCGTTGAGCGCGTCGCCGTACAGGTCGCGCCGGGCGAACGTGGTGAGGAAGGAGCCGCGCGGCTGCACGGACGGAACCTCGGCCCGGCCGTACCTCATCCACGCGAAGGCCGCGCCGACCGCGACGAGCGCCAGGGTCGCCAGGCCGGGGGTGCTGGTGAAGTGGAAGGCGGGCAGTTCCTCGGGCCGGCCGACCGCCGGGGCCAGGAACAACATCAGCCGGTTGCTCAGGACGAGGTAGGCGCCCAGGCCGAGCGCGCCGAGCGACAGGACCATCAGCGGGATGGTCATGACGGACGGCGACTCGTGCGGGTGGGCGTCGTCGGCCCAGCGCTTCTCGCCGAAGAAGGTCATGAAGACCATCCGCGACATGTAGAAGCCGGTGATGCCCGCGCCGAGCACGGCCAGCCAGCCGAGGATCGGCTGGTGGTGCACCGCGGTCTCGATGATGCCGTCCTTGGTGAAGTAGCCGGACAGCAGCGGGAACCCGATGATCGCCAGGTAGCCGATGAAGAACGTGGCGAAGGTGATGGGCATGAACTTGCGCAGCCCGCCGTACTTCCGCATGTCGACTTCGTCGTTCATGCCGTGCATGACCGAGCCGGCGCCGAGGAACAGGTCGGCCTTGAAGAAGCCGTGCGTGATCAGGTGGCCGATCGCGAACGCGTAGCCCGCGGGGCCGAGGCCCGCGCCGAGCATCATGTAGCCGATCTGCGACATCGTCGAGCCGGCCAGGCCCTTCTTGATGTCGTCCTTCGCGCAACCGATGATCGCACCGGCCAGCAGCGTGGCCGCACCGACGACGGCCACGGCGAGCGCGGCCCCCGAGCCCTCGGGGAAGAAGAACGCCCCCGAGCGCACCACGAGGTAGACGCCGGCGGTGACCATGGTCGCGGCGTGGATCAGGGCCGACACGGGGGTCGGGCCCTCCATGGCGTCGAGCAACCAGGACTGCAGCGGCAACTGCGCCGACTTGCCGCACGCGCCGAGGAGCAGCAGCAGGCCGATGGCCAGCATGGTGCCGTTCTCGGTGCCGGGCGTGATCTGCTCGCCGAGGCCCTGGAACGTGAGCGTCCCGAACGTGGTCCAGATGACGAACATGCCGACCAGCAGGCCGAAGTCACCGACGCGGTTGACGACGAACGCCTTCTTCGCCGCGGTGGCCGCCGACGGCTTGAACTGCCAGAACCCGATCAGCAGGTACGAGGCCAGGCCCACGCCCTCCCAGCCGATGAACAGGCCGACGTAGTTGTCGGCCAGCACCAGCAGGAGCATCGCGGAGACGAACAGGTTGAGGTAGGCGAAGAACCTGCGCCGGTGCTCGTCGTGCGACATGTAGCCGATGGAGTAGATGTGGATCAGCGAGCCCACACCGGTGATCAGCAGGGCGAAGCTGATCGACAGCGGGTCGATCAGCAGCCCCATGTCGACCATGCCGGGGATGAACTCGTAGAGGTGCACGGCCCGCCGGCGCTCCTCCTCCCCGAACCCGATCAGCTCGAAGAACCCCAGCACCGCCACGGCGAACGAGGCGACGGACATGGCCACGCCCAGCAGATGGCCCCAGCGGTTCGTGAACCGGCCGAACACCAGCAGGATGAACGCCCCCACGAGCGGGAAGGCGATCATCAGCCAGGACAGTCCGATCACGCCGCCGGTGTGCTGGGCGATCTCAGCGATATGAGATTCCACCAGTCACCTCTTAGTACTTCAGCAGGTTGGCGTCGTCGACGGACGCGGACCTGCGGGTTCGGAAGATCGTCACGATGATGGCCAGGCCGACGACGACCTCGGCCGCGGCCACCACCATCACGAAGAACGCGATGATCTGGCCTTCCAGGTTGCCGACCTGCCTGGAGAAGGTGACGAAGGCGAGGTTGCAGGCGTTGAGCATGAGCTCCACGCACATGAACACCACGATCGCGTTGCGCCGGATGAGCACGCCCATCGCGCCGATGGCGAACAACAACCCGGAAAGGATCAGGTAGTGCGTGGTCACTTGGTCACCCCGTTGCTCTCGTCGGCGTCGGTGTCCGCGCCGTCGTCATCGGCCCGGTGCTTGATGGCCGCGGCAAGTTTGGGGTCATCGGGCAGGTGGCCGTGCTCGACGTCGTAGCGCGCGATGTAGCGGTTGACCGAGGACTCCGCGACCGACCCGTCCGGCAGCAGCGCGGGCATGTCGATGGCGTTGTTCCTGGCGTACGTGCCGGGGCCGGGCAGCGGCGACGGGCGGTCACCCTGGAACCGGGCGCGGGACAGGTCCTTCTGCGTGGCCTTCTCGGTGAGCCGTTCGCGGTGCGCCAGCACCATCGCGCCGAGCGCGGCGGTGATCAGCAGCGCCGAGGTGATCTCGAACGCGAAGACGTACTTGGTGAACAGCAGCAGCGCGATGGAGCGGATGTAGCCGCCCTGCGCCGTGGCCTGCGCCAGCCCGACCTGGTCGCCGAAGAACGCGTTGCCGACGGCGAGGACGATCAGCGTCGCGAAGCCGAGCGCCGCGATGGCGGCCCAGAAACGCTGGCCCTTCAGCGTCTCGACGAAGGAGTCCGAGGAGTCCACGCCGACGAGCATGAGCACGAACAGGAACAACATCATGATCGCGCCGGTGTAGACGATGATCTGCACCGCGGCCAGGAAGGGCGCGTCCTGCACGGCGTACAGGACGGCCAGGCAGAGCATCACGGTGCCGAGCATCAGCGCGGAGTAGACGGCCTTCCGGTTGAAGACCACGCCGAGCGCGGCGCCGACGGAGACGACGGCGAGCACCCAGAAAGTGATGGTCTCACCCATTGGTCCGTCCCAGGCGGTAGTAGTCCTCTTCGGTCTCGCCGAGCCGCATCGGGTGCGGAGGCTGCTCCATGCCCTGGGTCAGCGGCGCGAGGAGCATCTCCTTGGTGTAGATGAGGCTCTCGCGGCTGCTGTCGGCGAGTTCGTACTCGTTCGTCATGGTGAGCGCGCGGGTCGGGCAGGCCTCGATGCACAGGCCGCACAGGATGCACCGCAGATAGTTGATCTGGTACGTGCGCCCGTAACGCTCGCCCGGCGAGAAGCGCTCCTCGTCGGTGTTGTCCGCGCCCTCGACGTAGATCGCGTCGGCCGGACACGCCCAGGCGCACAACTCGCACCCGACGCACTTCTCCAGCCCGTCAGGCCAGCGGTTGAGCTGGTGACGCCCGTGGAAGCGCGGAGCCGTCGGCTTCTTCTCCTCCGGGTAGTTCGTCGTGACGGGCTTCTTGAACATCGTATGGAAGGTGACCCCGAAACCCTTGACGGGGTTCAGCCAATCAGTTAGTCCCACTGGGAATCTCCTTGTGCTGCACCCCGTGGTAGTGCGGCAGATCGAGCGGCGGCACCGGGAAGCCGCCCGCCACCGGCTCCTTGGACAGTTCCTCGAACTCGGCCTCCACCTGGGCCTTCCTGGCCTCCCTGCGCCGCTGGTTGACGGTGTCGAACCGCATCCAGATGGCCAGCGCCCCGATCACGATCACCGCGCCGAGCCCGATGCCGATCATCCTGTCGCCCTCGTTGATCACGACGTTGCGCACCGCGGCCACCAGCAGGATCCATGCCAGGTTCACCGGGATCAGCACCTTCCAGCCCAACGCCATGAGCTGGTCGTACCGGACGCGCGGCAGCGAGGCACGCACCCACACGATGAAACTGAAGGTCAGCAGGAACTTGATGAAGAACCACAACACCGGCAGCCAGCCGACGTTCGCGCCGTCCCACAGCGAGATCGGCCACGGGGCCCGCCAGCCGCCCAGGAACAACGTCACCGCGATGCCGGAGGCGGTGAACGTGTGCAGATATTCGCCCATCATGATGAGAGCGAACTTCAGCGACGAGGAATATTCGGTCTGGAAGCCGCCGACCAGCTCGCCCTCACCCTCGGGCAGGTCGAACGGGATGCGCGCGGCCTCGCCGAACATGCAGACCACGTAGACCAGGAACGACGGGATCAGCAGCACCGCGAACCACGTCTGCTCCTGCGCCTTGACGATCTCCGACGTCGACAGCGTGCCCGCGAACAGGAAGATGGCCACGAACGACAACCCCATGGCGATCTCGTACGAGACCACCTGGGCCGCCGACCGCAGCCCGCCCAGCAGCGCGTACGGCGAGCGCGACGACCACCCGGCCAGCACCACGCCGTAGACCGACACAGCGCCCATGGCGAGCATGAACAGCACCGCCACCGGCAGGTCGACCAGCTGCAGCGGCGTCTGCACGCCGAACAGGTTGACCATCGGCGCGAACGGCACGATCGAGAAGGCCAGGAACGCGGGCACCACCATGATGACCGGCGCCAGCAGGTAGAGGACCTTGTCGACGGTCCGCGGGAAGAGGTCCTCCTTCAGTCCCATCTTCAGGCCGTCGGCCACGGTCTGCAGCAGACCGAACTTGCCGGCCCGGTTGGGGCCGTAGCGGTGCTGCATCCGCGAGATCAGCTTGCGCTCGTACCAGACGCCGAACAGGACGCTCAGCATCAGGAAGACGAACAGCATCACGGCCTTGATGATGGTGATCCACAGCGGGTCCTTGCCGAAGTCGGCGAGGGTGGGATCGGCCGCGAGAAGGTGCATCATGAGGCGCTCCCGATCGTGACGATGTCGCCGGCCGCCGCGCGCAGGTCACGCGTGACCGAGCAGCCGCCGGAGTTGGCCGGCACCCAGACCACGCGTTCTGGCAGGTCGGCGACGCGCACCGGCAGCGTGACGGTGTCGGCGCCCGTGCCGCCGATGACGAGCTTGTCGCCGTCGGCGACGCCGATCTCGGCGGCGGTGACCGCGCTGACCAGCGCCTCGGCCTCGCGAGCGGTGCCCGCGAGGTAGGGCTCGCCGTCCTGCAGCCTGCCCTCGTCGAGCAGCAGGTGCCAGGTGGCCAGCAGCGCCTCGCCGGCCGCCGGGGCGACCTGGGCGCGGGTGGCGGTGTGCGGGGCGGTGACGCGGCTGCCGCGCCAGGCGCCCAGCCCCGACAGCTCCCGCCGCACGGCCTTGGCGTCGGGCAGGCCGAGGTGCACGTCCATCCGGTCGGCCAGGTTGCCGATCACCGCGAGGTCGGACTGCAGCCCGGGCACCTTGAGCGGCGCCTCGAACGAGCGGCCCCTGCCCTCCCAGTTGACGAACGTGCCGCCCTTCTCCTGGACGGCGGCGACGGGCAGCACCACGTCGGCGCGGTCGGTGACGGCGCTGGCGCGGATTTCCAGGCTGACGATGAACGGCGTGCGCTCGAGCGCGTCGAGCGCCGCCGCGGGGTCGGGCAGGTCGTAGGGGTCGACGCCGCCGACGACCAGCGCGTCCAGCGCGCCCTCGTGGGCGGCGGCGAGGATGGCGGCGGTGTCGCGGCCCGGCCCGGCAGGCAGCGAGGCCACGTTCCATGCCCTGGCGACCTCGGCCCTGGCGGTCTCGTCGTCGGCCGGGCGGCCGATCGGCAGCAGGTTGGGCAGCGCGCCCGCCTCGACCGCGCCGCGCTCGCCGGCCCTGCGCGGGACCCAGGCGAGCCGGGCGTCGGAGACGTTGGCCAGCCGGATCAGCGCGGAGAACGCGCCGGGCACGCTGGCCAGGCGCTCGCCCGCGAGCACGATCGTGCCCGCGGAAAGCGTGCCGAGCAGGTCACCGATGGCGTCGGCCTCGGCGCCGGGAGCGGTGCGGATGAGCGTGCCGCCCATCTTGACCAGGCCGGGCGTCGCGAACGGCGCGATCGCGGTGACCTTGAGCCCCTTCTTCATCCACGCCTTGCGCAGGCGCAGGAAGACGATCGGCGACTCCTCCTCGGGCTCGAACCCGACGAGCAGCACGTGCGGGGCGTTCTCGAGTTCGGTGTAGCTGATCTCGATGCCCTTGCCGGCCACCGCGTGGGCCAGGAACTGCGCCTCCTCGGCGGAGTGCGGCCTGGCGCGGAAGTCGACGTCGTTGCTGTTCAGGGCGATCCTGGCGAACTTGGCGTAGGCGTAGGCGTCCTCGACCGTGGCCCGGCCGCCGACCAGCACGCCGGCCCTGCCGCGCGCCCTGGCCAGGCCCTCGGCGGCCACCGACAGCGCCTCCGGCCACGAGGCGGGCACGAGCACGCCCTCCTCGTTGCGGACCAGCGGCGTCTTCAGCCGGTCGGGCTGCTGCGCGTAGGTGAACGCCCAGCGGCCCTTGTCGCAGTTCCACTCCTCGTTCACCTGCGGGTCGTTGCCCGCCAGGCGGCGGGTGACCCGGCCGCGCCGGTGGTCGGTGCGCATGCTGCAGCCGGAGGCGCAGTGCTCGCACGCGCTCGGCGTGGAAACCAGGTCGAACGGGCGGGCCCTGAACCGGTAGGCGGCGCCGGTCAGCGCGCCGACCGGGCAGATCTGCACCGTGTTGCCGGAGAAGTAGGAGTTGAACGGCTTGCCGTCGGCCGTGCGCACCTGCTCCTTGGCGCCGCGCTCGAAGAACTCGATGAGCGGGTCACCGGCGATCTGGTCGGAGAAGCGGATGCAGCGCGCGCACTGCACGCAGCGCTCGCGGTCGAGCAGCACCTGCGTCGACAGCGGCAGCGGCTTGGGGAAGGTGCGCTTCTGCTCCTGGAACCGGGACTCGCCGCGGCCGTTGGACATGGCCTGGTTCTGCAGCGGGCACTCACCGCCCTTGTCGCAGACCGGGCAGTCGAGCGGGTGGTTCAGCAGCAGGAACTCCATGGCCGCGCGCTGCGCCTTCTCGGCGACCGGCGAGGTGAGCTGCGTCTGCACCACCATGCCCTCGGCGACCTCGATCGCGCAGGACGGCTGCGGCTTGGGGAATCCGCGGCCGTTGCCCGCGTCGGGGATGTCGACCAGGCACTGCCGGCAGTTGGCCGCCGGATCGAGCAGCGGGTGGTCACAGAACCGCGGGATCTGGATGCCCAGCAGCTCGGCGGCCCTGATGATCAGAGTGCCCTTGGGGACACTGACCTGGAACCCGTCGATGGTCAGGGTCACCAGGTTCGTTTCGGTCTCTACGACGGTCACTGCTCACCCCAGAGAGTGGACTTCTTCGGGTCGAACGGGCAGCCGCCGATCTCGAAGTGCTTGAGGTACTCATCGCGGAAGTACTTCACCGAGGAGTGGATCGGGCTGGTGGCGCCGTCGCCCAGCGCGCAGAACGACCGGCCCAGGATGTTGTCCGCGATGTCGGTGATCGTGGCCAGGTCGTCCTCGGTGCCCTGGCCCGCCTCCAGCCGCTTGAGCACCTGCTTGAGCCAGTAGGTGCCCTCGCGGCACGGCGTGCACTTGCCGCACGACTCGTGGGCGTAGAACTCCGTCCAGCGCAGCACCGTACGGACCACGCAGGTGGTCTCGTCGAAGATCTGCAGGGCGCGGGTGCCGAGCATCGAGCCCTTGGCGCCGACCGCCTCGAAGTCGAGCGGCACGTCGAGATGCTCGTCGGTGAAGATCGGCGTGGAGGAGCCGCCCGGGGTCCAGAACTTGATCCGGTGCCCGGCGCGGATGCCGCCGGCCATGCTGAGGAGCTCGCGCAGCGTGATGCCGAGCGGCGCTTCGTACTGGCCGGGCCGGGTGACGTGGCCGCTCAGCGAGAAGATGCCGAAGCCCTTGGACTTCTCGGTGCCCATCCCGGCGAACCAGTCGGCGCCGTTGCCGATGATGGAGGGAACACTGGCGATCGACTCCACGTTGTTCACCACAGTGGGCGAGGCGTAGAGACCCGCCACGGCCGGGAACGGAGGCTTGAGCCGCGGTTGACCCCTGAAGCCCTCGAGCGAGTCGAGCAGCGCCGTCTCCTCGCCGCAGATGTAGGCGCCCGCGCCGCTGTGCACGACCAGCTCCAGGTCATATCCGGAGCCGAGGATGTCGGTGCCGAGATAACCCTTCGCGTACGCCTCCCGCACGGCCGCCTGCACCCGCCTGATCACGTGCAGCACCTCGCCGCGCACATAGATGAAGGCGTGGCTGGCCCGGATCGCGTACGACGTGATGATGACGCCCTCGACCAGCGCGTGCGGGTTGGCCATCATCAGCGGGATGTCCTTGCAGGTGCCCGGCTCCGACTCGTCGGCGTTGACGACGAGATAGTGCGGCTTGCCGTCCCCCTGCGGGATGAAGCCCCACTTCATGCCGGTCGGGAAGCCCGCGCCGCCGCGGCCGCGCAGCCCGGAGTCCTTGACGGCCTGGATGACGGCATCGGGCTCCATGCCCAGCGCCTTCTTGGCCGCCTCATATTCGCCGTAGCCGTCGAGGGTGAAGGAGTCGGGCTGGTCCCACTTCGCGGTCAGGACCGGGGTGAGAGTGACGCTCATGCCTCAGGGGCCTTCCATCCGTTGGCCTTGGCGACCTTCAGGCCCTCCAGCGAGGGGCCGGCGGCCGACGGGCCGTCACCGGCCAGGCCGTCGGGCAGGCCCGCGAGCACGCGCGAGGCCTCCTTGAAGGTGCAGAGCTTCTTCGGGCCGCGCGTGGGCCGCACGTCCTTGCCGTCGCGCAGGTCATCGACGAGCTGCTTGGCCGACTCGGGCGTCTGGTTGTCGAAGAACTCCCAGTTGACCATCATGACGGGGGCGAAGTCGCAGGCCGCGTTGCACTCGAGGCGCTCCAGCGAGACCTTGCCGTCGGGGGTCGCCTCGTCGTGGCCGACGCCGACGTGCTCCGACAGCTCCTCCCAGATCTGGTCGCCGCCCATGACCGCGCACAGCGCGTTGATGCAGACGCCGACGTGATAGTCGCCGGCCGGCTTGCGCTTGTACATGGTGTAGAAGGTCGCGACGCCGGTGACCTCGGCCTTGCTGATGCCGAGCATCTCGGCACAGAACTCCTGCCCGTGGTCGGAGACGTAGCCGTCCTCCGACTGCACGAGGTGGAGCAGCGGCAGCAGCGCCGACCGCGTCTTCGGGTAGCGCCCGATGATCTCCTTGGCGTCCCGTTCGAGACGCTCACGGACATCCGGTGAGTAGGTCACGCGTCCTCCTCCGTCGGACACGTGACATACGTGCTGTGTCCCATTGTTCGTTCGCTGCGCTCACTCACCTGTCCACACCTCCCATGACAGGGTCGATAGATGCCACCGCGGCGATCACGTCGGCGACCTGGCCGCCCTCGGCCATCGCGGGGAAGCCCTGCAGGTTGCAGAAGGACGGCTCGCGGAAGTGCACGCGGTAGGGGCGCGTGCCGCCGTCGCTGACCACGTGCGCGCCGAGCTCGCCCTTCGGCGACTCGATGCTGGCGTACGCCTGCCCGGCCGGCACCCTGAAGCCCTCGGTCACCAGCTTGAAGTGGTGGATGAGGGCCTCCATCGAGGTGCCCATGATGTGGGCGATGTGGTCGGGCGAGTTGCCGAACCCGTCGGGGCCGAGCGCGAGCTGCGCGGGCCAGCCGATCTTCTTGTCCTCGATCATCACCGGGTCGCCCTTGAGCGGCCCCGCGATGCGGTCGAGCGCCTGCTCGACGATCTTGAGGGACTCCTCCATCTCCTTCATCCGGACGAGATAGCGCGAGTAGACGTCGCACCCACGCTCGGTGGGGACGTCGAACTCGTACGTCTCGTAGCCGCAGTAGGGCTGCGACTTGCGCAGGTCCCACGGCAGGCCCGCGGCGCGCAGGATCGGGCCGGTGATGCCCAGCGCCATGCAGCCGGTCAGGTCGAGGTAGGCGACGTCCTGGGTGCGGCGGACGTAGACCGGGTTCTCGTCGAGGAGCTTGCGGATGTCCTTGATCCGCTTGGGCATCTCCTTGAGGAACTCGCCGACCTTGTCGACCGCGCCCGCTGGCAGGTCGACGCTCACGCCGCCCGGCCGGATGTAGGCGTGGTTCATGCGCAGGCCGGTGATGTACTCGAACAGGTCCATGACCATTTCGCGGTCACGGTAGCCGAACAGGAACGGCGTGGTCGCGCCCAGCTCCATGCCGAACGTGCCCATGGCCACCAGGTGCGAGGCGATGCGGTTGAGCTCCATCATCATCACGCGGATGGCCTGCGCCCGGTCAGGGATGCGGTCCTCGACGCCGAGCAGCTTCTCCACGCCCAGGCAGTAGGCGGTCTCGTTGAAGATCGGCGAGAGGTAGTCCATGCGGGTCACGAACGTGGTGCCCTGCGTCCACGTCCGGTATTCCATGTTCTTCTCGATGCCGGTGTGCAGGTAGCCGATGACGCCGCGCGCCTCGGTGACCGTCTCACCGTCGAGGGTCAGGACCAGCCGCAGCACGCCGTGCGTGGACGGGTGCTGCGGGCCCATGTTGACGACCAGGCGCTCGTCCTGCGAGTCGCGCACGCCGGACACGACCTGGTCCCAGTCGGCCCCGGTGACCGAGTAGACCTTGCCCTCGGTCGCCTCGTCATAAGCCGTGCTCACGCGTACGACCTCCTGTGATCGGGCGAGGGAATGGTGGCGCCCCGGTATTCCACGGGGATGCCGCCCAGCGGGTAGTCCTTGCGCTGCGGGTGGCCGTCCCAGTCGTCCGGCATCATGATCCGGGTCAGGCCCGGATGGCCGTCATAGATGATGCCGAAGAAGTCGTACGTCTCCCGCTCATGCCAGTCATGACCAGGGTAAACGCCTACGGTGGATGGAATGTGCGGGTCGTCGTCGGGGCAGGCGGCCTCGACGCGTACGCGCCTGTTGTGGGTGATCGAGCACAGGTGGATGACCGAGTGCAGTTCCTCGCCCGTCAGGTGCGGGTAGTGCACGCCGGACACGCCGAGCGAGAGCTCGAAGCGCAGCGCCGGGTCGTCACGCAGCTTCTGGCACACCTCGACCAGCCGCTCCCGCTTGACGTGCAGGGTGAGCTCGCCGCGGTCGACGACGACCCGCTCGATCGCGTCGTCGAGCGCGAGCGCGTCGACGATCTCGTCGAAGTAGCCGCCGTACGGGCGGGGCGTCGAGATCTGAGGCTGCCGGCGTACGACGAGGCCGCCGTAGCCGGAGGTGTCGCCGGTGTCCGCGGCCCCGAACATGCCGCGCCTGGCGACGGGCGTCTCGGGCACCGCGGGGACCTGGGCCTCAGGCGTCTGCCCGCTGTCCGGGCTGCCAGGGAGGTTGTCGGGCGAAGTCACTTCGATGCCCCCTGGTCGATCAGCGGCAGCGTACGCAGCGCCTGCAGCTCGAGCTCGTCGATCTGCTTGGCGCGGTGCGCGCCGAACTTCGTGTTCTGGATCTTGTCGTGCAGCTTCACGATCGCGTCGATCAGCATCTCGGGCCGCGGCGGGCAGCCGGGCAGGTAGATGTCGACCGGAACGATGTGGTCGACGCCCTGCACGATGGCGTAGTTGTTGAACATGCCGCCGCTGGAGGCGCACACGCCCATGGAGATGACCCACTTGGGCTCCGCCATCTGGTCGTAGATCTGGCGCAGCACGGGAGCCATCTTCTGCGAGACCCGCCCGGCGACGATCATGAGGTCGGCCTGGCGAGGAGACGCCGAAGCGCGCTCCATGCCGAAGCGCGCCAGGTCGTAGTGGGGGCCACCGGTGGCCATCAGCTCGATGGCGCAACAGGCGAGGCCGAACGTGGCCGGCCACACGGAGCTCTTACGCGCCCATCCGGCGGCCGCCTCGACGGTGCTGAGGATGAACCCGCTGGGGAGTTTCTCTTCAAGTCCCATTTTCAGTCCCAGTCCAGACCCTTGCGGCGCCACACGTACGCGTAGGCGGCGAGCACGGTGACGATGAACAGCAGCATCTCCACCAGGGCGAACAGCCCCAGGCCCGGGGCGATCGCCTGGCCCGCGTCGTTCAGCTCCGGCGCGAACGAGACCGCCCACGGATAGAGGAAGATGATCTCGATGTCGAACACGATGAAGAGCATCGCGGTGACCATGTATTTGAGCGGGAACCGTCCGCCACCGACCGGCTGGGGCGTCGGCTCGATGCCGCATTCGTAGGCGTCAAGCTTGGCGCGGTTCCAGCGCTTGGGGCCGGTGAAGGGAGCGATGGCGACCGAGAAGATCGCGAAGCCCCCCGCGAGAACGGCGAGCACCAGGATGGGCACGTAAAGGTCCATCGCTACGCCTCCTCTGGAGTCGCCGCGCGCGCGGGCGCGCAGCCGGATCTGTCAGTTCTGAGATTCATGCTGGTGGCGCGACCTTCGAGAGTGCGTTTATGATCTTGTCCGACGCATCGCCTCGCCGGTCGGTGAGATTACCAAGGAGTTTGAGCGCGAAGCGCATCAGCCTCGGGTGGGGAAGCCCGTGCCTGGTGCCGAAGCGCATCACGCCCGGCTTCCCGATCGCCTCGACGAACCATCTGCCGAGAGTGAAGTAACCACCGTATGCGTCTTTCAGCACGCGGGGGTAAGTCCGCAGGGTCCGCTCGCGCTGCGCGGGAGTGGCGCCCCTGAGGGCCTTTGCGATGATCTCGGCGGCGATCTCGCCGGTCTCCATGGCGTACGCGATGCCCTCGCCGTTGAACGGGTTGATCGAGCCGCCGGAGTCGCCCACCAGCATCAGGCCGCGCGTGTAGTGCGGCTGCCGGTTGAAGGCCATCGGGAGCGCGGCGCCGCGGATGGGCGCCGTCATGTTCTCCTCGGTGAAGCCCCAGTCGGCCGGCATCGACCGGCACCAGCGCCTGAGCAGGTCGCGGTAGTCGATGTTCTTGAACTGGGCGCTGGTGTTGAGCAGGCCGAGCCCCACGTTGGCGGTGCCGTCGCCGACGCCGAACACCCAGCCGTAGCCGGGCAGCAGCGTGTCGCCGTCCCACAACTCCAGCCACGTCTCCAGGTAGTCGTCGTCGTGGCGGGGGCTCTCGAAGTAGGTGCGCACGGCCACGCCCATCGGGCGGTCCTCGCGCTTGTGCAGGCCCATGCCGAGGGCGAGGCGGGTGCTGTTGCCGTCGGCGGCCACGACCACGCGGGAGCGGAACGTACGGCCGTCCTTGGTGGTCACGCCGACGATGTGGCCGCTGCGGTCGTCGAGCACCGGACCGGTGACGGTGACGCCCTCCATGAGGCGCGCGCCCATCTTCACCGCGGTGGCCGCGACGATCTGGTCGAAATCCTGCCGGGTGCGTACGAGCCCGAAGTCGGGGAACCGCTCCAGCTGAGGCCAGTCGAGCTCGAACCTCAGGCCACCGCCCACGACGCGCAGGCCCTTGTTCCTGACCCAGCCGGGGGCGTCGATGTCGACCCCCATGTTGAGCAGCTGCTTGACCGCCCGCGGCGTCAGGCCGTCGCCGCAGACCTTTTCGCGGGGGAACCTGGTCTTCTCCAGGAGCAGCACGTCGAGGCCGGCCTGGGCGAGGTAGAAGGCGGCTGCGGAGCCGGCCGGGCCGGCGCCGACGACGATGACATCAGCGTCAGCTGTGCCCCTGGTCGCGTCAGCGCCACTCTGTCGGCTTCGCTCTCTCGGGACGAGCTCCTGCGCTTGAGGTCGGGCTGCTGGCACGGTCACTGGACTGTCCTGTCCTACACGCTCGAAGGCCTTGGGGTGTCGCGCCTTCGTTCCTTTGTGAACCCCTTCACAAACTTGTCGGCCCGAAGTCTACTGCTTTTCGTGCACATAGTGGCAGTCGGGGGGCACTTCGCGGACACGACAAGGCCCTTCGTCCTGACGAAGGGCCTTTACCTGCGTGCCGGGCGCCGTCAAACGTCGAACTCGTCGTTCCGGACCCCCTTGACGAAGGCCCGCCACTCGCGAGGAGTGAAGACCAGGGCCGGTCCGGAGGGGTCCTTGGAGTCACGGATCATGATCTCTCCGCCGGCGCCTCTGGCGAACTCGACGCACTCACCGGCTCCGGAGCTGAAGGAGCTTTTCCGCCAACCATCCGACAGATCAGCACCGTTCATCGGACGGCATCCTCCTCGGCACAAGGTCACCTGCCTCACACTAGGTGCCTCGTCAAGATGGCGCTGCCGCGACAGTTCCGTAGACCAAAAAATTACGATCCCGACACGATCTCTAGAGTCCGGCGAGCGAGGCGATGAAGTCCCGCGAGTCCGCCTCGTTCATGGCCGCGGCTTCGAGCTGGTCGAGCACCATCGAATACTGCATGGCCGTCTCCTCGTCCTCGGACAGCGTGAAGCTCGGGTAGTTCTCGTAGTAGACGACCTCGCCGGAGATGCTGCCCAGCACGGGCACGGAGGGAAAGCCGAAGAGCATGAAGTTGGTGATGTCGGTCGGATGGGGCTGATCCAGCCTGAGCACACCCCGTGCGGTAGAGCACGCAGATGTGCCAGGCGTAGTCGCGTGTCTGCAGCAGGCCGGGAAGCGAAAAGGAGCCCCACGCCCTGACGCTGCTCGCGCCGTCCTCCAGACCGAAGAGCTCCACCACGGTGTCGGACAGCACGTCGGTGTAGGAGTCCCACCAGCCTTTGGTGTCGCCGCCGGCGAGCCCCAGCAGCAATGCGCTCCGCTCGCTGTCGACCTGGTAGTGCTTGAGCAGTTTCTCCACGTCCTTGGCCGAAGGGGCCACCTGGCCCGTTTCGAGACGCGAGATCTTGGAGGTCGACCAGCGTAAGGACCGCGCGACCTGCACGCCGTGGAGCCCCGCCTCCTCACGAAGCCGCCGCAGCTCGGCGGCGAGCTTCCGGCGGCGGAGTGTCGGATTGATTTCTCCGACCACTCGGCCCCTCCCAAGGAATTCACTGATTATGCCCATTTCAACTACTGGGCAACCCTCGCCGGGAAGGTCTGCTTTCGTCCCGGAAAGAGTCCCTGCCGTCATCTCCGCGGGAATTGCACGGGAACGCCCTCCGGCACACCCTCAGGGTGGCCCGCCATGAAGGAATGCGGGGGAAGAAGGGAGGGGCCGATCCGGGGAAACCTGGGTGCGCGAATGGGCGGATGGCCGGAACACACCCGCCCGTAGCCGCGCCGCGCCCTGACCCTGACTCAGACCAAAATCCGGAGCCGCGGACATGTCAGGCGATGGGGCGCGCGCCACTGTCGCACCGCTGGGCCCACCTGATCACCATCGAGCTCAGGCGGGCTTGAATCCCCTGTGCATGGCGACGATCCCCATCGTGAGATCGCGCCAGGCCACCCGTTCCCAGCCGGCGTCCTGAATCATGCGCGCCAGCGTCGGCTGGTCGGGCCAGTCGCGGATCGACTCCGCCAGATATTCGTAGGAGTCGTCATTGGACCCGAACACCTTGGCCACCTTGGGCAGCAACTTCATCAGATATTCGCGATAGACCAGGTCGAACGGGGCGAACGTGACGTGCGAGAACTCGAGGATCACCAGGCGCCCGCCCGGCCTCGTCACCCGCAACATCTCCTTCAGCGCCCCCATGGTGTCGTGCACGTTGCGCAGCGCCACCGAGATCGTCACCGCGTCGAAGGAGCCGTCGGCGAACGGCAACCGCAGCGCGTCACCCGCGACGAACGGCACCCCCTGCCCCGTCAACGCGTTGCCGCCGTGGCGGCGCACGCCGGTGCGGAGCATGCCGAGCGAGAAGTCGGAGGCGATCGCCCGCGCGCCCAGCGAGGTGAACGCGTCGGTGGAGGTGCCCGTGCCGGCCCCCAGGTCAAGGACGATCTCCCCGGGCCCCGCGTCGACCGCGGCGGCCGCCGCCCTGCGCCAGAGCCTGACCTGCCCCAGGGAGACCACATCGTTGACCAGATCGTAACGCCGGGCGGTGCGATCGAACATCGCGGCGACCTCGTCCGGCTGTTTGTCCAACTGAGCGCGCGTCATGCCCAAACCATATGGCCATCGGAACATTCAACGGAAAGTATCCACCTCATTACGCAACGTCTGCTAGAAATTGGCGAATGCTTGCCCGTCTCGCCCTTGCGGCGATCATCGCCTCGGCCCCCACCGCGCATCCTCGCGTCGTACTGGCCGACCCGATCGACAGCACTCCCCACGTGCTCGACGGCATCGTCAACGCCATCGCCGTCGTGGGGCGCACCGTCGTGGTCGGCGGCGCGTTCAGCGAGGTCGCCGACGCCGCCCGCACCACCACCTATCCGCGCTCCAACGTGTTCGCCTACGACCTGGCCACCGGCCGGGTCCTGGAGGACTTCGCGCCCGTCGTCCCCGGCGCGGTGCACGGCCTGGCCGCGGGCGAGCGCGGCACCGTCTACGTCGGCGGCCAGTTCTACGGCGTCAACAACGAGCCGTCCAGGGCGCTGGCCAAACTCCGCCTCTCCGACGGCGCGCTGGTGCCCGGCTTCGCACCGCGCATCGGCGGCGGCACGGTGACCACGCTGGCCCGCCAGGGCTCCAAGCTGTACGTCGGCGGCGACTTCGTCAGCCCGCGCACCGCGCTGGCCAGGCTCGACGCGGTCACCGGCGCGGCCGACCCCGACTTCGCCATCACGCCCGGCAAGCCGCTGACCAGGCAGGTGAAGGTCTACGCGCTGGCCGTCTCACGCGACAGGCTCGCGGTGGACGGCACGTTCACCACGCTCGACGGCGCGTCCAGGCCGCAGCTCGGGCTGATCGACGTCAGCGGGCGCGTGGCCAGGGTCGCTCCGTGGCGGACCGACGTGTACGCGCGCAAGTGCATGGCCGGGTTCCCGTCGTACGTGCGCGGCCTCGACTTCTCCCCCGACGGCCGCTATTTCGCGGTGGTCACCACGGGAGGCCCGAGGGCCGGCATGTGCGACACGACCGCCAGATTCGAGACCTATGCCAAGGGCTCGCGCATCAAGCCGACCTGGGTCAACAGCACGGGGGGCGATTCGCTCTACGCGGTCTCGGTGACGGGGGCGGCGGTCTATGTGGGCGGGCACCTGCGCTGGCTGGACAATCCGCGGGGCCGCGACTCCGCCGGCCCTGGAGCGGTGTCACGGCCCGGCATCGGCGCCATTCATCCGCGCACGGGAAAGGCTCTGAGTTGGAATCCGACGCGCGAGCGCGGGATCGGCGTGAAGGCGTTTTACGCGCACCCCACCGGACTACTTGTCGGTAGCGACACGACGAGACTCGGACGGGAGTACCATGCCCGGATTGGCATGTTCCCCCTGCCCTAGTCGTCGTGCGGCTTCGGGCGGTCGACCTTGTCGCTGATGCGGGCACTCACGGCATCACGCTGCCTGGAGAGCAGGACGTAGCTGGCTATGCCGCTGATCAAGAATGAGCAGACGATCAGCACCAGCGGGTTAGTCAGTCCGAGCAGCCACAGCACACCCAGGGTCACCAGAAACAGGCCGATCCGCGACGCGGTGTAAACGAGAACGGGACGCACGGGTTCGAGGTTACTCGGACCTGTGGCGCGGTCGCTCTTCGCATCAGACGCGAGCACTGCTACTGTCCCAGTCAGGGAGTTTCGTAAAGAAACACCCACGAGAGCCCCAAAGAGGCTCTATCATATAACAATCGGGCAGTCAGCTGATAACAACCCGTGATCTTTGTAGAAAACCACGGATAAATCAGGCTTCGCTCGACACACTGGTTACCTGTCCGCCCGCTGGCAGGAAGCGGGATGCGAGGGGGAGAGATTGGTGGAGAGTAGCAGCGAGCGTCTGCTGACCCCAGGAGAGGTTGCCGCCCTCTTCCGGGTAGACCCAAAGACGGTTACGCGCTGGGCTGCGGCAGGCCGCATCAGCAGTATCCGCACCCCCGGAGGGCACCGGCGCTTCCGCGAGTCGGAAGTCCACGCCCTTCTCCGAGGCGAGGACGTTCTCACGGCCGACAGGCCGGCAGGTGAGTCCCCGCGCGTCTGACGTTCCGTCCAGTCGGTGATCCTGTCGCCAGGATCACCGCGGACGGGATCGACTTGTTGCGTGCTTCCCGGCCACACTTCCGTACGGTGAGCATGGGGCGGCGCCATCCGCCGACCGTGGCTGGCGCCTGTCCGTCCGTTCCCCCTCAGGCACCTTCCTGCTCGGCCTTGAAGGCCAGGAACTCGCGTTCCAGATCGTCGTTCTCCTCTTCCCAGCGCCGGCGGCGCTCGGCCGCCTCCTCCTCCGTCAGCGCCTCGGGCAAGAACGTCTCGTAATCGGGATCATCGGGCTGAAGCTCCACGTACGCGTTGCCGATCAGCCGACCGTCTTCGCTGGTCAGGCTCTGCGGCACGCGCAGCGTCCCGTCCGCGAGCCGGATGACGTACATGGTGGACCACCTAGATTCCGTAGCGCCGGTTGAAGAACAGCATGACGTCGAGCGCCATCCGCGTGTCGCCCCCGAGCATGTCCACCAGGGCGGGACGCTGGCGGGAGGCGATGGCGGCGAAGGCGTCGGCGAAGAACTCCTTGCGTCCCAGCCCGCCTCCCTGGCGGTGGAACGTCGAGGCCAGCACCGGCATGGCCGTCTCGTAGAGCTGCACGAACTCAGGCGAGTCCGAGACCCACTCGCCGTGCGCCGAGTCGACGTCGTCGATGGCGTGGCCGACCTCGTGCATCATCACGTCAGGAGTGGGCGAGGGGCGGTCGCCCACCACGATCTTGCGGTCCCCGTACGCACCCGCACAGATGTCCCAGGTCGCGCGGCCCGACGGTAAGGGGGCGCCGCGTAAGTAGCCCATGTCGTCGAGGTCGGGCACGCCTCCACGGCCGACGTAGATGCCTTCGAGGCCGGCCGCGAGCTTGTCCTTGAGCCCGTCGGGCAGTCGGGCCAGGCTCTCCACCGCGTGGACGACCTCGGGGGACGGCGGCCCTCTCCGGACGTCCCACTGCCGGTGCAGGATCTCCTCCAGCTTGCCGCAGTGGCGTAGACCGTCGCCCATCGAGGGCACGTCGGGCCGGTTCGGCTGCGCTCTGAGCGGCTCGTCGTTGAGCTCGAAGTCGTACCAGGTGTAGCGGGGTCGCTCGGCCACGGCGGCGGGCAGCCGCGCGCGGCGCTCGCGCACCGTGAAGGCGTCCCACGTCGCCTGGCGCTCCCGACGGCCCGGCGGCGTCCCCGCCTCCCCGCCCGGCCCGGCCCCGCGCTCCGGACGGTCACCACCCGGCCATCCTCGCTCCGGCTGCCCGGCGATCGGCCAGGCTCCGTGCTCCGGGTGGTCGGCCCCCGGCCACGACCTGCGGTCCGGCTGGCCCGCGCCGGGCCAGGACCGGCGTTCCGGCTGGCCCGCGCCGGGCCAGGCCGACCGCTCCTGGCGGCCGCTGAGCTTGCCGCTGCCCGCCGGACGCCGGCGGTCCGTTCCCTCGCGTTCTCTGGCCGCCGCGCGAGCCTCCCTGCGCCTTTCACGGGCGTTGGACCAGAACGAGCGCTCGGAGTCGGGCGGCGCCTCGCCGCGCCGGGAGAAGAGGTAGGAACCGCGCCGCCACCAACGACCGCGTCGATGCCGGCCCTTGTCGTGAGAAAAGGCCATCGCACCTCTCAACGCCGTGAAGCCCATGCAGACCGGCACATCGGGTTCCACCGTACGACGTCGATCTTCTCCTAGTCACCCGAAATGGGACATCAAGCGGCACGATCACGCTGGGGATGGCTTACAGTTCGGGCATGGCAGGTGTTCTTATCGGCCTTGGGCTGCTCGCCTTCTGGCTCTTCTCCCTCTTCGACGTGGTGACCACGCCGGAAGACGAAGTTAGGAACGTACCAAAGGCGCTCTGGATCCTGATCGTCGTGCTGATCCCGCTGCTCGGCGGCCTGGTGTGGATGGCCCGTGGCCGCCCGCGGGCCCCGCGGGCGGCGTGGCCCGTCCCCCCGGGCCCAGGCACGCCGAAGGGACCGGACGACGACCCCGACTTCCTCCGTGATCTCGACCGCCGCATGCGCGGTGACGACGTCAGCTAGTCCACGTCGGCGTAGCTGTGCAGGCCCTCGAAGAAGATGTTGACCCCGATCAGGTTGAACAGGAGGCAACCGAACGCCACCAACTGCACGATCGTCGCCGACCTCCCCCGCCAACCGGCCGTCACCCTGGCATGCAGGTAGGCGGCGTAGGCGACCCACGTGATGAACGCCCACACCTCCTTGGGGTCCCAGCCCCAGTAGCGGCCCCACGCGCGGTCGGCCCAGAGGGCGCCCGCGATGACGGCGAACGTCCACACCGGGAAGGCGAACACGATCGCCCGGTGCGCCACCCGCTCCAGGTCGGCGCGGGCCGGCAGCCGCGAAAGCCCGTCGCCGCGCAGCAGGTAGAGCACGCCTGACACGCCCGCGAGCGTGAACAGGCCGCTGGCGACGATCGCGGCTGAGACGTGGATGGCGATCCAGTACGTGTCGAGCGCCGGCACCACCGGCCCCGCCGTGGTGTAGAAGGCCTTCACCGCGAGGCCGAGACCGAGCGCGACGGTGACCATGACGAAGGAGCCGAGGAAGCGCACGTTGGTGCGCAGCTGGGTGACCAGGAACGCGGTCACGGCGGCGAAGCAGATGGCCACCACGAACTCGTACATGTTGCCCCAGGGCCACCGGTCGGCGGCCAGGCCGCGGGTGGCGATGGCGCCGAGGTTGGCGGCCCAGCCCAGCCAGGCGAGGACCAGGGCGGCAGTGCCGGCCCTGACCGCGGTTCTCGACTGTGGCGCGCCGTCGTCCAGAGCCGCCGCGGCGACGTCTCCTCCGGGCGCCGTCGCGTCGCCGCCCGCGTCCACGTGGTCACCTGGGAGCCCCGTGACCGCGTCGCGGCCCGGCGCCCCGTCACCGGCCGCGTCGCCGACCGGGGAGCCGGCCCTGTCAACGGCCCTGTCAACGGCCCCGTCAACGGCAGGGGCACCGACCGTGACCGGCTTCTTGGCGGCGAGCGGGCCGGCCGCGGACCGCGCGGCCACACCGGGACGGGCCCGGCCGAAGGCGAGCTCGATCGCGAACCCGATCATGGCGACGAGGTAGAGCAGGACGGCGGCGACGACGAAAAGGTCGCTCAGCTCGGCGAGTTGCTCAGCGGACATCCTTTTCTCCTGCTGATAGATCCTTGACGATGTCGGCGAACTCCTCGGCGAAGCCCGCCGCGGAGCCCTCTGTGCGGGTCAGGCCGCCCACCTCGACCTTGCCGCCCTCGATCCTGACGAACACCCTGCGCCGCCTGATCATCAGCGACAGGGCGATGGCGACGACGGCGGTGCCGCCCGCCACCAGCGCGGAAATGCGGCCGGGGTCGTAGGTCGTCTGGAGCGTGATCCACTCCTTGACCCCGGTGAACTCGATCGTGCCCACGCCGCCCGGCAGGTCGACCGACTGGCCCACGGCCAGCGGCTTGGGCGTGTCGGAGGCCATGAGCAGCGGGTTGAGCTTCTTCATCACCTCGGGCGGCGCCAGCTCGTAGACCGACTGCGGCCGTCCCGAGCGCACGCCCAGGTCACCGGAGAAGGCTCCGAGCACCTGCACCTCGGGGTTGAGCTCGCCGGGGAAGGCGGAGGCGTGGCCGCCGTCGGTCAGCGGCACGCTGGTGGGCAGGAACCGCAGCAGGAAGCCCAACTGCTGCGGCTGCGCGTCGGGCGCCTTGACCACGCATCCCGAGGTCATCGTGGCCTTGTCCTCGATGAGGCACGGGACGGGCCCTTCGAAGGCCACCTGGCCCTTGCCGTCGGTCACTCTGAAGACGGGGGCGTAGCCGTTGCCGATCAGATAGGTCTGGGTGCCGCCGACGTCGAGGGGCTCGTTGACCTTGAGCTCGTAGTCGCGGGCGGGCGCCTCGGGCGAGTCGTTGACCTTCAGGCGGGCCGCGTAGTCGAGCACCTGGCCCTTCCTCTCGCCCGTGACCTGGTAGGAGACCTCGAGGTCGGCCAGCTGGAAGGAGAACGGCTCCAGCGACTCGGCCGACACCTGGCTGCCGGGCATGAACCGGTCGTAGGCGGCCACCGTGTTGGCGAACCCGTCGCCCTCGACGACCAGGACGTTGCCCCGGTAGCCGAAGAGCGAGCCGGCGCCGATCGCGACCAGGATGCCGAGCAGGGCGACGTGGAAGAACAGGTTGCCCGTCTCGCGCAGGTAGCCCTTCTCCGCCGACACCCAGCCGTCGCCGGTGGCGACGCGGAAACGCATCCTGCGCAGCCGCCGGGCGGCCTGCTCGACCGTGAGGTCGCCGTCGAACGTGGCGGAGTGGGGCAGCCTGGACGGCCGTTTCGGCGCGGCGGGCGGCTTGCGTCGCAACTCGCGCAGGTAGGTCGTGGTGCGCGGGACGATGCAGCCGATGAGCGAGGTGAACAGCAGCAGGTAGACGGCGGCGAACCAGGTCGAGCCGAACACGTCGAAGAGCTGGAACCTGTCGTACCACTCGGCCAGGGCCGGGTTCTGCTCGTAGAGCGTGGCCACCTTGCCGGGCTCGACGCCGCGCTGCGGCACCACCGAGCCGGGCACGCTGCCGAGGGCCAGCAGGAACAGCAGGATCAGCGCCGTCCGCATCGAGGTGAGGGTGCGCCATCCCCAGCGCAGCCAGCCCACCGGCCCGAACCCGGCAGGTCCGGGCGTGCGCGGCTTCTCCAGCTCCTGGATGCTCATCAGATCACCGGCTCGAAGGCGCCGATCAGACCCTGCATGGCCGCGATCATCTCTCCCCAGAGCCCGGTCACGAGCAGCACGCCGACGGCCACCATCATGCCGCCGCCGATCCTGGTGATCAGGCGCGAGTGTTTGCGGATGGCACGGAACGTACGCAGGGCCTTGCTGTAGGCGAGCGCCGCCCCCACGAACGGCAGCCCGAGCCCGAGTGCGTACGCGACCGCGAGCAGCGCCCCGCGCCCGGCGCTGCCCTCGTTGAGCCCGAGCGCCAGCACGACGGCCAGCGTGGGCCCGATGCACGGGGTCCACCCGAGCCCGAACACCACCCCGAGCAGCGGCGCGCCCGCCAGCCCCGCGGACGGCATCCGGTGGATGCGCACGTCGCGCATCAGGCCGGGCACGACGCCCAGGAACGCGAGCCCCAGCAGGATGGTGAGCACGCCGAGCACCCGCGTGATGATCTCGGCGTTGCCGAGCATGATCGACCCGAGCCCGCCGAACAGCGCCCCGCTGAGCACGAAGACCAGCCCGAACCCGGCCACGAACAGCACCGTGCCGAGCACCAGCCGCCCGCGCCTGGGGTCGGCGCTCATGCCGGTCACGTAGGACAGGTAGCCGGGCACCAGCGGCAGCACGCACGGCGACAGGAACGACACCACCCCGGCGAGCACCGCGATCGGCACCGCGAGCAGCAGCGAGCCCGAGGCGACGACGTCATTCATCGCGCACCTTGGTCACCGCGTTGAGCAGGTCGGTGTATTTCACCGCGCCCAGCGCCCTGGCCGCGATCCGGCCCTGCTCGTCGATGATCAGCGTGGACGGGATGGCGGCCGGCGGCACCGTGCCCTGGAAGGCCAGCGCGACCTTGCCGGGCTGGTCGAAGATGTGGGGGTAGCCGGTCTTCTCGGTGCGCTCGAACGCCAGCGCGTCGGCCTGGCGGTCCTTGAAGTCGACGCCGAGGAACTCGACCCCGCTGTCCTTGGTCTTGGCGGCGACCTCCTTGAGCACGGGCGCCTCGGCCCGGCACGGGCCGCACCACGAGGCCCAGAAGTTGAGCACCACCACCTTGCCCTTGTGCGCGGCGAGCGATGCGGTGCCGCCGTCGAGCGTGGGGCCCTCGATCGCGGGCGCCGGCTTGCGCTCGCCCGCCTCGAACACCTGCATCTTCCCGTCGCCCGCGACGAAACGGGTGTCACCCGCCTGCGGCTGGCCGCTCTGGTTGCCCGCGCAGCCGGCGACGGTCGCAGCCAGGAGAACGAGAAGGATGGACTTGGTGCGCACGGAGGAAGATCTCCTTGTACTACAACCGGTAGAGCTTGCAACTCTACCGGCGACGCCGCCCGCCCCGGACATCGGGGAGCGCCTCAGGCTCCGGGGACGGAAGGGCCGGGATCGAGCGAACCGGCCGGCTCGCTGTAGCCCACGCTGACCAGACGATCTCCGTCGAACGTGAACGTGGTGAGGCTGGCCAGCGCGCACTGCCTGCGCCGGGGATCGTGCCAGAGCCTGCGACGCTCGGCGGCCATCCTGATCGCCCAGATGGGGAGCTGGTGGCTGACGAGCACCGTCTCGTGCCCGCGCGCCGCCGCTCTGGCGTCGTCGATCATCGAGCGCATGCGCTGGACGATGGCCGGATAGGACTCGCCCCATGACGGGCGGAGCGGATTCCAGAAATAGCGGTAGTTGCGCGGGTTGCGCAGCAGCGCCAGGCCGGGCCCCGCCGTACGGCCCTCCAGCAGGTTGCCGGCCTCGATCAGCCGGATGTCCTGCGTGATGTCGAGGCCCAGCTTGTCGGCGAGCGGCGTCGCCGTCTCCATCGCCCGCTCGAGCGGCGAGCTGTAGACGGCGACGATGTCACGGCCGCCGACCGCCTTGGCGACCGTCTCGGCCATGAGCCGGCCGGTCTCCGACAGGTGGTAGCCGGGCAGCCTGCCGTAGAGAATGCCTTTGGGGTTGTGCACCTCACCGTGGCGCAGTAGGTGGACGACGGTCATTTCAGCCATGGTGTGGCACAGCCTATCCGCTCGGCCGCGCCGAGCCACGCGCCCGGCCACTGGGCTCGCGTCAGCCCGGCGTTCACGCGACGGTAAAGTCGCCCCCGAGGGGAGGCGCCGCGTTGAGTCCATGGGCACTCGTCCTCGTTCTGGTCGCCGCCGTCGCCCACGCCTCGTGGAACATCCTGAGCAAGAAGGCCTCCCAGGCCGACGGCCTCGTCTTCGTCTGGCTCGTCGCCGTCGCGGCCGCGGTCGTGTGGGCGCCGCTGTTCGCCGGCTACCTGATCGCCACGGCCGACCTCCCCACCTGGCAGGACCTCGCCGTGATCAGCGGCAGCATGGCCCTGCACCTCGGCTACTTCGTGCTGCTCCAGCGGGGGTACGGCACCGCGGACCTGTCGGTCGTCTATCCGGTCGCGCGCGGCACCGGGCCGATGCTGGCCAGCCTCTTCGCCGTGCTGTTCCTCGGCGAGCGGCCGTCGCCGGCCGGTGTGGCGGGGATCGTGCTGGTCGGCATCGGCGTGTTCATGCTCAGCGGCGGCAACGCGAGGGCCGGGCTCAAGGCGGTGGCGCCCGGGCTGGCCACGGGGGTGTTCATCGCGGGTTACACGGTGTGGGACTCGCAGGTGGTGACCGCGTTCGCGGTGGCGCCGCTCATGCTCAACTATCTCGGCGAGGCCGCCCGTGCCCTCGTGCTCGCGCCCGTCGTGCTGGGCACGCGGCGGAAGCTGGTGCTGCCCGTGTGGCGCGAGCACCGGTTCCGGATCGTGGGGACGGCTGTGCTGATCTTCGTTTCGTACGTGCTGGTGTTGTTCGCCTTCACGATGGCGCCGGTGAGCGTGGTGGCGCCGGCCCGGGAGGTCAGCGTGCTGATCGGGGTCCTGCTCGGCGGGCGGCTGCTGGCCGAGGGCGACCTGCGGCGCAGGTTGCCGGCGGCGGGCGTGATCGTCGGCGGCATCGTGGCCGTCACGCTCAGCTGACCGCCCAGGCGTTCTCCTGAGTCCTGCTGGCATCGGCGAGCGCCTCCACCATGGCCCTGATCGCGGGGCGGCGGGCGGCGTCGGAGCGCCAGATCGCGTAGATGCGGCGTGACTGGCGCGGCCTGAGGGGGACGAGGCTCACGCCGTCGGGCACGCAGTCCCGGCCGAGCCGGGGCACGATCGCGCAGCCCAGCCCGGCGGCCACGAGCGCGAGCTGGGTCGGATATTCATCGGCCATGCAGGCGATCACCGGCTCGATCGAGGCGCTGCGCAACGTGAAGACCAGCCAGTCGTGGCAGACGGTGCCGGGCGAACCGCTGACCCACCGCTCGCCGTGCAGCTGGGCCAGCTCCACCTCCTTCCTGCCCGCCAGCGGGTGGCCGGCGGGGATCGCGACGTCGGCGATGTCGTCGAGCAGCGTGGCCCTGGACAGGCCGTCGGGGATGGCCATGGGCCTGTTGAGCCAGTCCTGGATCACGCCCAGGTCGAGCTCGCCCCTGGCCACGTCGCGCACGACGCGCTCCGGCTCACGCTCGTGCAGCTGCACCCACAGGTCGGGGTGGCGCTTCCTGAGCGCGACGAGGGCGGCGGGCATGAGGCCGCGCGCGGCGGTGGGGAAGGCGGCGGCGTTGAGCCGGCCGACGACCTCGCCGCGCAGCGCCTCGAAGTCGGCCTCCGCGGTCTCGACCAGGGCGAGGATGCGCTCGGCGTGCTCGGCGAGCAGGCCGGCCGCGTCCGTCAGCCGCACGCCGCGGCCGTTGCGCTCCATGAGCTTGGCGCCGGTCTCCCGCTCCAGCTTGGCGATCTGCTGGGACACCGCCGACGGCGTCACCATCAGCGCGTCGGCGGCGGCGCCGACCGACCCGTAGACGTGCACAGCGTGAAGAGCCTTGAGCCGGTTCAAGTCCAACATGTAAGCCAGTCTAAATGGTTTAGCGTAGAAAGTCTCGCTTGTAGTTGACTGTGTAGCAGATGAAAATAGATGCATGAGAATCATCAAGCTGAAGAGGCAGCGTCCCGACACCGTCTCGTACCTCAAGGTCCTCGCGGAGCAGGCCCGCGAGCAGCGCATCCGCTACCAGAAGCCCGCTCGCTGAATGAGCCCCCGGCACCTCGCCCTCGCCGTCGGCATAGCCGCCGTCTGGGGCTTCAACTTCGTCGTCATGCAGACCGGCCTGCGACACTTCGCACCCCTGCAGTACGCCGGCCTCAGGTTCGCCCTGGCGGCGTTCCCCGCCCTGCTGTTCGTGGGGCGGCCGGGGGTCGCATGGCGCTGGGTGGCCGGGGTGGCCGCGGCCATCGGCGTGGGCCAGTTCGGCCTGCTGCTCGTCGGCATGCGGGCCGGCATGCCGGCCGGGCTGAGCTCGCTCGTCCTGCAGACGCAGGCACTGTTCACCGTGCTGTTCGCGGCGACGCTGCTCGGGGAGCGGCTCACCGCCCGCCGCGTCACGGGGCTGGCCGTCGCGTTCTGCGGGCTCGCCCTGGTCGCCTTCGACTTCGGCGTGTCGGGCCCGATCGGAGCCTTCGCGCTCTGTGTGGCCGCCGCGGCCGCCTGGAGCGTCGGCATCATCATCCAGCGCAGGGCCGCGCCCCCCGACTCGCTGCGCTTCATGGTCTGGGTCAGCGCCCTGTCGACGCCGCCGCTCCTGCTCATGTCCTTCCTGCTGGAGGGCGCGCCGACGCTGGACGCGCCGCTCGAGGGCTGGTTGTCCCTCGCGTACGTGGCGTTCATCTCCACGCTGGGCGGCTTCGGCGCCTGGGGATTCCTGCTGCGCCGCTACGACGCCTCGACCGTGGGGCCGTACGCGCTGCTCGTGCCGGTGTTCGGCATGTCGTCGGCGGCGCTGGTGACCGGCGAGCCGCTGTCGTGGCCCACAGTGCTGGCGGCGGCGCTCATCATCGCGGGCGTGCTCTACGCCGGCAGCAGGCCTCGCCACCGCGTCCAGCAGAGCCCCGAGCGCCTGGAGAGCACCCTCGCGCGGCGGGCCTAGGTGCCGCGACAGGAAACGTTCACCGGGTGCACCCGCCCTGGGCCTAGTCGATCGGTGTGCAGATCACATGGACCTCGACGGTGATCGTCTTGTCCTTGCTGTTGAGGAAGAAGAGGTTTCAGGCGTCGGCCACGGCGTCGGGCCTATCGCTCGTGCGGCCCGGTGCGTTCTCCTCAACGATCACAGGCCTTTCCAGGCTGTGGTCGCCCTGATAGGCGTACCCGCCGCCGATGGCCCGCTGCCCCCTCGGGCAAACCACGTTCGATCAAGGTAGACGCACGCACTTGACGATCACTTGCAGGCGCATCGCAGCACTAGGCGGCGGCCGCGGCCGCCTTCGCCGCCGCCGGGAGCGCGTCGGCGACGCGGTTGAGCGCCTCGTCGTCGTGCGAGGCCGACAGGAACCACGCTTCGTACGCCGACGGCGGCAGGTAGACGCCCTGCTCCAGCATCGCGTGGAAGAACGCGGTGAACGCGGCGGTGTCCTGTGTCCTGGCCTCGTCGAAGCTCGTGACCTCCGACTCCGTGAAGAAGATCGAGAACAGGCTGCCCGCCCGCTGCAGCCGGTGCGGCACTCCCGCCGCGGCGAGCGCCTCGGAGGCCGCCCCGCCCACCTGGGACGCCGCGGCGTCCACGCGCGCGTAGGCGTCGTCGTCGAGCGCCCGGAGCGTGGCCAGCCCCGCCGCGCAGGCCAGCGGATTGCCGGACAACGTGCCCGCCTGATAGACGGGGCCCTCAGGAGCCAGGTGGGCCATGACGTCGGCCCGGCCGCCGAACGCCGCCGCCGGCAGCCCGCCGCCCATGACCTTGCCGAACGTCATCAGGTCGGCGTCGACCGGGTCGAGGCCGTACCAGCCGGAACGCGAGACCCTGAAGCCCGTCAGCACCTCGTCGACCACGAGCAGTGCGCCGTGGGCCGTGCACAACTCGCGCAGCCGCGCGTTGAAGCCGTCGCGCGGCGGGACCACCCCCATGTTCGCCGGGCACGCCTCGGTGATCACGCACGCGACGTCGCCGGCGGCGAACGCCTGCTCGACGGCCTCGACCGAGTTGTACGGCAACACGATCGTGTCGGCCGCCGCCGCCCCGGTCACGCCCGGCGTGTCCGGCAGCCCGAACGTCGCCACCCCCGACCCGGCAGCGGCCAGCAGCGCGTCGACGTGCCCGTGATAACACCCGGCGAACTTGATCACCTTGGATCGCCCGGTGAAGCCGCGCGCCAGCCGCACGGCGCTCATCGTCGCCTCGGTGCCGGAGCTGACCAGCCGCACCTTCTCGACGGGCGCCACCCTGCCGACGATCTCCTCGGCCAGCTCGACCTCGCCGGGCGTGGCGGTGCCGTAGGAGAAACCGTGGGCGGCCGCCTCGGACACGGCCTCGACGACTGAGGGATGGCGGTGGCCGAGGATCATCGGGCCCCAGGAACAGACCAGGTCGACGTAGCGGTTGCCGTCGACGTCGGTGAGGTAGGGGCCCTGTGCCGAGGCCATGAAGCGGGGTGTGCCGCCCACCGCGCCGAACGCGCGCACCGGAGAGTTGACGCCCCCGGGCACGAGCCGGCGGGCGCGGGCGAACAGGTCCTCGGAGTTCTGTGTACGGCTCACCCGACCCAGGTTAGCCGCGGGCCCCCTCGCCCCTCGTAACGGGACGACCTCGCCATGGTGGCAATGTATGCTACCTATAAGGGTCATCAACATCGGGAGGATTCATGGCTGTAACACAGATCGACGTCGATGACGACGCCCTCAAAGAGGCCATGCGCATGATGGGGACGACGACCAAAAAGGAGACCGTGAACGTCGCCCTTCGTGAGTACGTCGCCCGGGTGAAGCGGATCGAGGCCCTGGAGAAGCTGGCCGCCCGGGCAGAGCGTGGCGAGTTCGACGAGGCGGCGCAGGCCCGCCGCGCGGCGAAGGCGGCTTGGAAAAGGGCCATCACCTGATGTCCTACCTCGTCGACACGTCGGCGCTGTGGCATCTCCTGCGGAACACCGATGTGCTGGAGGAGTGGGCCGACCGGATCACCACGCAACCGCTCCGGATCTGCGAGCCCACCAGGGCGGAGTTCCTCTATTCGGCCACCGGCCCCGCCCATAGAGACCACCTGGAAGAGGAGCTCAACACGCTCTGCGAGTTCGTGCCAGTCCCGAAGACCGCCTGGCGTTGGGTGGAGAACGCACAGTACAAACTCACCCAAAAAGGCCAGCACCGCTCGGCCGGACCCATCGATCTGCTGGTGTGCGCCACCGCCGTGCACCATGGGCTCACGGTGCTGCACGTCGACGACGACTTCGCCACGGTGGCGCAGGTCATGACCGAGGTAGGCCAGCGCGACGTCCGCCGGTCGTGACTCAGTCGGCCAGCCACTCCAGGATGCGCAGCGGGTCGGGCAGGGGCAGGCCGTCGGGCGGCCGCAGCCAGGAGACCGGCTGGCCGGCCGGCAGGGTGGAGGGCGGCGCGACGACGTAGCTGTCACGGCAGTGCCAGCGCAGCCCAGGCGTGTCGTCGATCATGGCGGGGTCGCAGTCGAGGTGGCACGACCACCACTCGTCCTCGTCCTCCGGGTTGCCCCGTGTGGCCACGTAAAACAAGACCCGGTCGCCTTTTGCGGCGACCGGGCCTGAGTGCGCTCCGGTGTTGTCGATGCGGGTGAGGGCGGAGAGCCCGATCGCGAGCGGCACGTCGAAGACGTCGAACACGCGGCCGGTGGGAAGAATCACATTGGCTTCCGGCTCGGCCTGCCACCAGCGCGTGAGCAGCGCCGGGTCGGTCGTGGCCTGCAGGTGCCAGGCGGGCGACAGCGGATGGGCGCCGGGGTCGGGACAGCCGAGGCGGTCACACGAACACGCGCGCGGCCCCTGTCGCAGCGGGAACGCCCCTGGCACCACGGGCCAGCCCATCGCGGCGTATTCGAGCACGAGATCGATGCGTGTAGGCCGCGACCGTTTTCTGGTACGCCGAGCCAGTGGTACCCCCACCATTGGTGTCTCCCGTCGAGTCCAGCGCCTGAGGAGGTCCCGGCTCCGGGCCGTACGCACACGCGGGACACACCGGCACTTGGTTGCCTGACGAGAACCTGCTCATGTGCGCGCCAGGTCGAGGCCGTAGCGGCAGCCGTGTAACAGCTTTCTCGTCTGCTCGCACTCTAACGCACGCGCCTCACGCGTTGACGGGAACCCCTCGGTTAGAGCCGCCGCGCCACTTCGGTGGCCCAGTAGGTGAGGATCAGGTCGGCCCCCGCACGCTTGATCGCGACCAGCGACTCCATGATCGTCCGGTCGCGGTCGACCCAGCCGTTGGCCGCGGCGGCCTCGATCATGGCGTATTCGCCGCTCACCTGGTAGGCCGCCACGGGCACGTCGGCCTCGTCGCGGAAGCGGGTGATGATGTCGAGGTAGGCCATGGCCGGTTTGACCATGACCGCGTCGGCGCCCTCGGCGAGGTCGAGGCGGAGCTCGCGTAGCGCCTCCTCCTGCAGGCCCGCGGGATCCTGCTGGTGGGTGCTGCGGTCGCCGAACTGCGGCGCGCACTCGGCGGCCTCGCGGAACGGCCCGAAGAAGGCCGAGGCGTATTTCGCGGTGTAGGCCAGGATCGGGACGTCGCCGTGGCCGGCGCCGTCGAGCGCCGCCCGGATCGCCCCCACCTGGCCGTCCATCATCCCGCTCGGCGCCACCATCTGCGACCCGGCCGCAGCCTGGGCGACCGCGATCGAGGCGTACCGCTCCAGGGTGGCGTCGTTGTCGACGTCGCCCGAGGAGGTGAGGATGCCGCAGTGCCCGTGGTCGGTGAACTCGTCGAGACACGTGTCGGCCATCACCACGACGGCGTCGCCGACCTCGGCGTTCACCTCGCGCAGCGCGACCTGCAGGATGCCGTCGGGGTCGTCGGCGGCCGAGCCGCGCGCGTCTTTCACGGCGGGGATGCCGAACAGGATCAGCCCGCCCACACCGGCCTGCGCGGCCTCGTGGGCGGCCTTGCGCAGCGAGTCGCGGGTGTGCTGGACCACGCCCGGCATCGAGGCCACGGGCTGCGGCTCGGCGATGCCCTCCTTGACGAACGCGGGCAGGATCAGGTCGGCGGGGTGCAACCTGGTGCCGGCCACCATGCGGCGCAGGGCGGGGCTCCTGCGCAGCCTGCGGGGACGGGCGACGGGGAATCGCGCGCTCATCTGGCCCTCCTCCTGGCGCCGCGGCGGTTCTGCGAAGGCCGGCGCGGGGTGTCACCCGCGGCCACGGCCGCCTGGCGCTGCTTGGCTCCGAACTCGGCCAACGCGGTGGCCAAGGCGGACGCGGACGGTTTGCCGGCCATGACGTCGACCCGGAGCCCGAACTCCTCGGCGGTCTTGGCCGTCTGCGGCCCGATGACCGCGATCACGGTGACGTTGTGCGGCTTGCCCGCGATGCCCACGAGGTTGCGCACGGTGGACGACGACGTGAAGAGCACGGCGTCGAAGCCGCCGCCCTTGATGGCCTCGCGGATGGGCGCGGGCGGCGGCGCGGCCCGCACGGTGCGGTAGGCGGTGACATCGTCGCACTCCCAGCCCAGCTCGGTGAGCCCGGCCACGAGCGTGTCGGTGGAGATGTCGGCCCTCGGCAGCAGCACGCGGTTGATCGGGTCGAGCATCGAGTCGTAGGGCGGCCACTCGGCCACCAGCCCTTCGGACGACTGCTCTCCCGACGGCAGCAGGTCGGGCTTGACCCCGAACTCGACCAGGGCCCGAGCGGTCGCGTCGCCCACCGCGGCCACCTTGAGCCCGGCGAACGCGCGCGCGTCGAGGCCGTATTCCTCGAACTTCTCGCGCACGGCCTTGACCGCGTTGGCGCTGGTGAAGGCCACCCATTCGTAGCGGCCGGTGACCAGGCCCTTGATGGCGCGGTCCATCTGCTGCGGGGTGCGGGGCGGCTCGACCGAGATGGTCGGCACCTCCTCGGGCACCGCGCCGTACGAGATGAGCTGCTCCGACAGGCTGCGGGACTGCTCCTTCGTACGCGGCACCAGCACCCGCCACCCGAACAGCGGCTTGGTCTCGAACCACGACAGCCTGTCGCGCGCCTCCACGGCGTCGCCGACCACGATGAGAGCCGGCTCGGTGAACCCGGCGTGCTTGAGGTCGGCCTGGAGCCGGCCGAGCGAGGACACCACGGTGTACTGCTCGGTGGTGGTGCCGCCGCTGGTCACCGCGACGGGGGTGGTGTCGGGCTTGCCGCCGGCGATGAGCGCCTTGCCGATGGCCACGGCGTCGCCGATGCCGTGGTAGATCACCAGTGTGCCGCGGCAGCCGGCGTGGACGGCCCAGTCCTGGTCCCGGGCCGCGTCGACGACCCTGAACTCCGGCACCTCGGTGGCCGCCGGGATGCCGGCGTAGTCGAGCACGGCGGTCGCGGGCGGCACGCCGGGCACGATCTCGAAGTCCACCCCCGCCGCGGCACAGGCCGCGACCTCCTCGGTGATCGACGAGAACAGCGTCGGGTCGCCCTCGCACAGGCGGACCACGACTTCCCCACGCGCGGCGCGCTTGACGGCGGACTGGAGGTCGTCCTCGACGACCTCGACGCCTTCGCGGCAGTGCCCCAGCAGGGGGCCGTGCGTTTCCGTGTCGAGCACCACCACGCCGGCCTTACCGAGCAACTCGGCGGCGCGGAGCGTGAGCAGCTTGGGATCGCCGGGTCCCGCGCCCACGAACGCGACGAGACCGGAGGTTGGACTATCGGAGCTCAATGGGACTGCTCCCCCATCAATCTGTCGGCCCCTTCGGAGATCATCTCGGCCGCCAGGAGGCGGCCCAGGTTAGCAGCCTCCGAAGGAGAGCCGGCGGCGGACTTGCGGACCGCCTCGCGGCCGTCGAGCGAGACGACCACTGCGGTCAGGTTCAGAGTGTGCCCGTCATCGGCCGCGAACGCACCCACCGGTGCGGAGCATCCGGCCTCGAGCGCGTTCAGCACGGCGCGCTCGGCCGTCACAGCGGAGCGGGTGCGCGGGTCGTCGAGAACGGCGAGGAATTCGACCAGGTCGGCGCGGTCGGCGCGGCACTCCACCGCCAGCGCGCCCTGCCCGGGCGCGGGCAGCAGCTCCTCGACCTCGAAGATCTGCGCGACCTCCGCGTCGCGGCCGATCCTGTTCAGGCCGGCGGAGGCGAGCACGACGGCGTCGAGCTCGCCGGAGGTGACCTTGCCGATGCGCGTGTCAGCATTGCCGCGGATCGGGACGTATTCGAGGTCGGGCCGCAGGGCGCTCAGCATGGCGACCCGGCGGGGGGAGCCGGTGCCGACCCTGGCTCCGGGGGCGAGATCAGCGAACTTGCGCGGCCCGACCAGCGCGTCGCGGTGGTCGTGGCGGGCGGGGAGCGCGGCCAGCGTGAAGCGGGGGTCCTGGGTGGTGGGCAGGTCCTTCAGCGAGTGGACGGCGAAGTCGATCTCGTCGTCGATCAGCTTGTCGCGCAGCGCGCTGACGAACACGCCCGTGCCGCCGAGCTGCGCGAGGTGGGCCTTGGTCACGTCGCCGAAGGTCGTGATGCCGACCAGCTCGATCGCGCGGCCGGTGCGCTCCATGTAGGCGTCGGCCACCATCTGGGACTGCGTGGTCGCCATGAGGCTGCGGCGGGTGCCCAGCCGCAGCGCGTGCGGGAGCGAGGTCACAGCTCCACCTCCGTCACAGCCTCGGGCATCTTCGGATCCAGGCCGAACAGCTCGCGCAGCGCCTCGGCGTAATGATCGCCGCCTGGGCAGGTGGCGAGCCGTTTGACACGCACGGTCGGCTCGTGGAGCAGCTTGTCGACGACCCGCTGCACGGTCATGGCGACCTCGTCGCGCGCCCGCTCGTCCAAGTCGGGCATCCGCATCAGGAGGCGGCCGAGCTCCGACTCGACGACGTCGGCCGCCTTGCTGCGCAGCGCCACCACGGTCGGCGTGACCCTGGAGGCCCGCTCGGCGTCGAGGTAGGCCCGCAGTTCTTCGGCGACGAGGGCGCGTACGGACTCGACCGCGTCGCCCTCGCGCGCGCCGACGCCGGAGTCCTGGATCGTCTCCAGGTCGACCAGCGTGACGCCGGGCACGGCGCGTACGGCGGGATCGATGTCGTGCGGCAGTGCCAGGTCGAGCAGGAACACGGGCCGGGTCAGCATGCCGGGCGTGATGACGTGGCGGCCCGCGCCTGTGCAGGTGATGACGAGGTCGGCGCCGGCCAGTTCGTCGGCCACGGCGGAGAACTCGACCGCCCGGCCGCCGACCGACTCGGCCAGCCGGGCGCCGCGGTCGTACGTGCGGTTGGCCACGACGATGTCGGTGACCCCGGCCCGCGCCAGCGTGGCGGCGGCCAGCGAGCTCATGGAGCCCGCGCCGACCACCAGCGCCCGCTGCCCGGCCAGGTCGCCGGCCAGCGTGAGGCCCGCGGTGACGAGGGAGGCGCCGGCCTGGTCGATGCCGGTCTCGTGGTGGGCCCGCTTGCCGACCCGCAGCGCCTGCTGGACCAGCTCGTTGAGGGTGGCGCCGACGGTGCCACGGCGCTGCGCCAGCTTGAGGGAGCGGCGGACCTGGCCGAGGATCTGACCCTCGCCGACGACCATGGAGTCGAGGCCGCACACCACGGAGAACAGGTGCTCGACGGCCCGCTCTTCGTAGTGCACGTAGAGGTGTGGCGTGAGCTCGTCGACGGGGACACCCGAGTGCACGCCCAGCAGGCGGCTGACGGCGGTGACGGCGGCGTGGAAGCGGTCGACCGTGACGTAGACCTCGACCCGGTTGCAGGTCGAGACGACCATGGCCTCCGCCACGCAGGGGTCGCCCTGCACGTCGTGCAGGAGCTTGGCGAGCGCGTCACCCGTCACCGAGACGCGCTCGAGCAGGGCCACCGGCGCCGTCCGGTGGCTGAGTCCGATAGCCAGAACACTCATTGACTGTCCACCGCCATGAGTGGCCCCCCAGCCTTGCGTTGCTCGTGGAACGCGAGAATCTGCAGTTCGATTGATAGGTCGACTTTACGGACATCGACGCCGTCCGGGACCGAAAGCACAACTGGGGCAAAATTCAAGATGCTGGTCACTCCCACGGCTGTCACGCGATCACACACCTTCTGCGCCGCCGCCGCAGGTGTCGCCAGAACCACGATCGAGACTCCACGCTGAACGATCACGGCTTCCAGGTCGTCGATGTGCTCCACATTCAATCCCGCGATGGTGTCGCCCACGACTTCGGGGTCGGCATCGACAAGCGCCGCGACCCGGAAGCCCCTGGAGACGAAGCCGCCGTAGTTGGCCAGCGCACGCCCGAGGTTGCCGACTCCCACGATGGCGACCGCCCAGTCTTGCGTCAGGCCGAGCTCGCGCGAGATCTGGTAGACGAGGTATTCGACTTCATAGCCTACGCCACGCGTGCCGTACGAACCGAGATGTGACAAATCCTTGCGGAGCTTCGCGGAGTTGACCCCGGTGGCCCCGGCCAGATCCTCGGAGCTGACGGTCGCGACGCCCCGCTCGGCCATCCCGTGCAGCGCCCGCAGGTACAACGGAAGCCTGGCGACCGTCGCCTCGGGAATGCCGCGGTCACGGGGTTGGGACGGGCTCTTCACGTGCCGGAGCTCCAGGGAACAGGCGGCTTGGGGACCGCGGTGAACGGAATCGAACCGTCTTTCAGGTTAATCCCTTTGTGAACCGATGCACAAAGTCGCGGGCGCGGAGTGGCGGACGTCTCGCATACCGTTGGCCTCATGCATCGCATCACCCTGCTCGGCAAGCCCGGCTGCCACCTGTGTGACGACGCGCGCGAGGTCATCGCCAGAGTGGCCGGCGAGCTCGGCGTGCCGTGGGAGGAGGTCAGCATCGACTCCTCCGAGGAGCTCAAGGAGAAATACTGGGAGATGATCCCGGTCACGCTGATCGACGGCGTGCAGCACGACTTCTGGCGGGTCGACGAGACCCGCCTGCGCGCCGCGCTCAGCGCCTAGAACATCACCGTCGGCAGCGGCACCACCTTGGCGGCGTTGACGGTGAGCTCGATGACGTTGGTGGCCAGCACCATCGCCTGCCGCTCGTTGATGAACCTCTCGACGTGCGGCTGGCGCTGGTGGTCGCGGTAGGCGATCTCGTCGCGATAGAGCTCGTAGACGATGCGCTGCAGGGGCGCCGACTTGACCGCGTGGCAAGCGTAGACCAGCGTGTCGGGCTCGCCGCGGCGCACCGCCTCGACCGTGGCCTCGGCCAGCATGTCGAACGCGTCGCCCGCGCCGTCCATGATCGTGAAGACGGTGAGCAGGCCGTAGATGTTGGGCGAGGGCTTGCCGCCGGCCTGCTGCTGCTGCTGCGCCGGGGTGAACACGTCGGCGCCGGGAAAGACCGACCCCGTGCCCGGCATGGCGAAGTCGGGCCGCTGGGACGACCCGCCGGCGGGCGGCGCGCCGTTCATGATGTAGCCGGTCGAGGGCCCGGCGTCGGGCGGCGGCGCCATGCGGGCGGCGTAGTCGACCTCCTGGTCGCCCGCGCGATATTCGGCCACCAGATCGCCCAGCCCCGACGATCTGCGCGGCGGTTCGGCGGCGGGCACGCTCTCCGGCCTGCCCCCGTGGCCCGGCTGCTCGTCGCGGAACATCGGGCGCTCCCCTGGCGGGACCGCGGGCGCCGGCCGCTCCTCGCGGTGCTGCGCCCGTACGTCGCGGCGCTGAGAGCGATCGTCACCGCGCGGCGGGCGCTCGTCGCGCTCGGCGGCGAAGTCGTCCTCGTCGTCCTCGTACGGCGCCAGGGGCCGCAGCACGGTGTACCAGACGGCCGCCGCGGCGACGGCGAGCAGCGCCGTGGTGAACACCGCGGGCACCGAGAACCGCATCGCGCCCACGAGCGCCAGCCCTGACGGGACGATGACGGCCGAGGCGTGCAGGTTGTCGGTGTCGTACTCGTCGCCGTCGCGCCACCTGAGCCCGGCGACCACGAGCGTCGCCAGCATCACCAGCGCGTCGATGGCGTGCACGCCGGTCAGCAGGTAGCTGGGGATGATCGCCCAGACGGCCGAGCCCGACGGCAGCGCCTGGCCCATCTGCTCGACGCGGAGCGGATCGAAGATCATGATCGCGACGGAGACGACGGTGAGCGCGATGCCGACCAGCCAGGCCAGGAATCTCGGCGGCGCCTTCTCCGCCAGCAGTTGCACCATGCCGACGGCCAGCCAGAGCGGGGCCAGCAGCGACCCCGTCACCTGGTAGATCCGGAATGTGACGCTGCCGAACCCGAAGAAGGAGCCGATGGCGATCATGCCCAGTGACAGCGCGAGCGCCGCCACCGCGACGGTCCAGGCGATCAACCACCCGTCCGGCTCGTCCCTCAGGCGTTGGATCAGGGCGCCCGCCGCGAACGCGGCCAGGAGCGCACCGGCAAGGGCTATGACAGCAACGAGGATCTCCATGGTGACTCCAATGCTGCCGGACTATGCCTCCCAGCCGGTAGCCGTAGACGAAACGTGCCTGCTCGGGCCTCCGTTGAGGGCCACGGGCAGCGAGATGCGCGCCGCAGGCGGCGGGGGTTCGCGGTAACACGGTATCTTCCGATTACGCCTAGTCATGCCAGCATGCTGTGGATTGTGGAATTTCCGGTTGATTTCTAGAGTGTTCGAGCAGCCGCACCCCTTACCCCCAGGGATACCGGATGCCTGACTCGTCGCCGTTCGCCGGGCTGCTTGCGCCAGCGGGCGCCGCGCCTGCCCTGACGGGCGAGCTCGCCGTGCACGAAGAAGTGCCCGATGACGTACGTACGCTGGTGCTTCATGCCAAGAGCGGTTGCACGGAGTCGTTTGGCACGCTCTACGACCGCTACGTGGACCTCGTCTACCGCTACATCTATTTCCGGGTGGGCTCCCACCCCCTCGCCGAGGATCTGACCAGCGAGACCTTCCTGCGCGCGCTGCGCAGGATCGCCGACTTCACCTGGCAGGGCCGCGACTTCGGCGCCTGGCTCGTGACCATCGCGCGAAACCTGGTGACCGACCATTTCAAGTCCGGCCGCTACCGGCTCGAGGTGCCGACAGGAGAGGTGATCGATGTCCCGCTCGACGGCTCGCACATCCCGGAGAACGCCGTGGTCACGGCCATCATCAACGACCGGGTGCTGCGTGCCGTCCGGGATCTCAATCCCGAACAGCAGGAATGCGTGGTCCTGCGCTTCCTGCACGGCCTGTCGCTCGCGGAGACCGCGCTCATCATGGGAAAGAAGAGCGGAGCGATCAAAGCGCTGCAGTTCCGGGCCATCCGGGCGCTGGCCAGGGCTCTCAAGCACGACCTGGCGTAACCTCCACCATCCGCACCTCGTTAGGCAAATGTCACAGCAGGATCCGTAAGGGAGCCGTCATGGGTAGGGCACGCGATCGGCGGGAGCGCGTGCTCGAGCAACTGACGGACCTGCCCAGACTGCCTCTCGGCGGCGCCCCTGACCCCGCCTTCCGTGACCGGCTCCGCGCCGAACTGCTCTCCGAGCCGATCACCGGGCCGACCACCGGGCCGACCACCGGGCCGACCACCGGCGAACTCCTGCCCGAGAGGCCGGCCCGCCCCAGACACGCCCACCGCCGGCCCGCGCGCCCGAGGCCGCTGCTGTCGCAGCTGGCCGCCTTCGGGCTGTCGGCGGCCATGATGGTCGCGTCCTTCGCCACCTACCAGGCGGTCCCCGGCGACTCCCTCTACCCTCTCAAGCGCGCCGCGGAGAGCGCTCTCGTCGGGCTCAGCACCAACGAGGCAGCGCGCGCCGAGCGCGAGCTCCGCTCGGCCAAGGCCCGCGCGGAAGAGGTCGCCAGCCTGCTCGGCTCGTCCAACGGCGGCCCGCTGGTCGGCAGGACGCTGAAGGACATGGAGGAATCGACGCGCGCGGGGATCAGCAGGCTGAGACGGGCCGAACCGCGCTCTCCGAAGATCAAAAAATTCGCCCGCCACCAGCAGGAGGTCGTCGGGCCGATGTTACGGCAGCTCAAGCGGGACCAGCTGGCCCAGGCCGAGGGCTACCTCGACTACATCAAGGGTCTGGTCGCCCCCGGGTAGGTCGATAAGCTGAAGCGCATGTGGCGGCTAATGCGACGACGACACGAAACGGAGCCCCAGGCCGCCGGCGAGGCCGCGGCACAGGCAGCGGTCACCGTCGCGCCGGTCGAGCCCGACCTCCAGTCGGCGGCCTTCTTCGACGTCGACAACACGATGATGCGCGGCGCCTCGATCTACCACTTCGCCCGCGGGCTGGCCACCCGGGGGATGTTCACCACGTCCGACCTGTTCAAGTTCGCGGTGGGGCAGGCGGTGTTCCGGCTGCGCGGCAACGAGAACCCCGAGCACATCGCGGTGGCCAGGGAGACCGCGCTCGCGTTCGTCGCCGGCGCCAAGGTCGACGACGTCGTACGCCTCGGCGAGGAGATCTACGACGAGGTCATGGCCGACCGCATCTGGGGCGGCACGCGGGCGCTCGCGCAGAGCCACCTCGACGCGGGCCAGCGGGTCTGGCTGGTCACCGCCACCCCCGTCGAGCTGGCCAGGGTCATCGCGCAGCGGCTCGGGCTGACGGGCGCCCTCGGCACGGTCGCCGAGTCGAGCAACGGCGTCTACACCGGGCGGCTGGTCGGCGACCTGCTCCACGGCCCGGCCAAGGCGGAGGCGGTCAGGGCACTGGCGCGCAGGGAGGGGCTCGACCTGACCCAGTGCACGGCCTACAGCGACTCCGCCAACGACCTGCCGATGTTGTCGCTGGTCGGGCGGGCCGTGGCCATCAACCCCGACAGCGAGTTGCGCGAATACGCCAAGAAGCACGACTGGCCGATCAGAGACTTCAGGACCGGCCGCAAGGCCACGCTGACGGCGCTGCCCATCGCCGCGGGCGTGGGCGCCGTGGCGGGCGGCGTCGCCGCGGGCATCGCTCTGCGCAGGCACTACCGCACACAGGTCTGACGACCTGTTCTCTCGACGGAAGGCCGGTCACGGAGGGCTCGCCACAAACCCGCTCGAGTCGGCCACCGCGTGGGCGCACTCGCCATGCGAGGCCTGGGCCGTCAGAGAAGGAGTGGAAAAGCCGGCCCGCGCCGCAGCCGCAGCTCGTTGAGCAGTTGCTGGATGACCTCGCGCACGTGGTCGGTGAGGTTGAAGACCAGCATGGGATCGTCGGCGGCCGACGGCTCGTAGTCGTCGGTGCGGATCGGCTCGCCGAACTCGATCACCCACTTCGACGGCAGCGGCACCAGGCCGAGCGGCCCGAGCAGCGGGAAGAGCGGCGTGATCGGCAGGTAGGGCAGGCCGAGCAGCCGGGCCAGGAACTTCAGATCGCCGAGTTTGGGATAGATCTCCTCGGCCCCGACGATCGCGGTGGGCACGATCGGCACCCCGGCACGGATGGCCGAGGCCACGAAGCCGCCACGGCCGAACCGCTGCAGTTTGTAGCGCTCGGAGAACGGCTTGCCGACGCCCTTGAACCCCTCGGGGAACACGCCGACCAGCTCACCCTTGCGCAGCAGCCGGTCGGCGTCCTCGCGGCAGGCCAGCGTGTGGCCCGTCTTGCGGGACAGGTGGCTGAGCAGCGGCAGCTGGTAGACCAGGTCGGCGCCGAGCAGCCGCAGCGCCCTGCCCGCCTCGTCGTGCAGGGCGACCTGCAACATCAGCGCGTCGACGGGCAGCGTGCCGGAGTGGTTGGCGACGACGAGCGCGCCGCCCTCGTCCGGGATGTTCTTCAGCTCGGCCGTCTCCACCCTGAACCAGTGGCGGTAGAGGGGCCTGATCAGCTCCAGGACGACCTTGTCGGTCAGCTCGGCGTCGTAGCCGAACTCGTCGACGTCGTAGTCGCCGCTGATGCGCCTGCGCAGGAAGGCAAGGAGCTTCGCCAGAGGCTCGGGCTCTCCGGTGTAGGACGGCGCCGCGCTGATGGGGATGACGCGAGCGTCGTCCTCGTCGGGAACGCTCATCTCCGCACACCTCCGAACGGCTGCAGCCGGCGCGAGCGCAGGAAGTCGTCGAAGGCCGCCGCGGTCGTGAACTTGGGCCTCCACCCGAGCTCGTTCTCCAGCCTGGAGGTGTCGACCGCCCGGCCGTGGCTCATCAGCCTGAGCTGCTCGGGCGAGTATTCGACCAGGCCGAGCCCGCGCGCGGCGTTGCCGAGCGTCGTGAAGGCGGGCGCGGGCAGCGGCAGCGACGGCCGCCCCGCCCTTCTCGTGCACTGCGACAGGAGCAACACGCCCACCCCGGCCACGTTGAACGTGCCGGGGTGATCCTCTGTCGCCATCCGCCGCAGCACCTCGACCGCGTCGTCCTCGTGGACGAACTGCAGCCGGGGGTCGAAGCCGAGCACGGTCGGCAACACCGGTTGGGTGAAGTAGCGCGTCAACGGCGAGTCGACGCCGGGACCCATGAAGTTGGCGAAGCGCAGCAGCGACACCGTCACGTCAGGACGGCGCCGCGCGAAACCCCGCACGTAGCCCTCGACCTCGACCGCGTCTTTGGCATAGCCGTGGCTGGGGCCGTCGTGCGGCTCCAGGTCCTCGGTGAACACCGCCGGATCGCGCGGCGACGAGCCGTAGACGGCGGTGGTGGAGCGGACCACCACGCGCCGCACGGTCGCCGACCGCTGGCAGGCACCGAGCAGTTGCATGGTGCCGATGACGTTGTGCTCTTTCATGGCGGCCCTGCCGCCGCTCCTTGACGGAGCGCTGACCAGGCTCATGTGCACAACGGTGCCGATGTCCGCGGCCGCGATCACCTGGGCGATGTCGGGGCTGCGCAGATCCACCCGGACGAACTCCGTCCGTCCGAGCGAGATGCCACCGTCTCGCGTCAGCGAGGGGGGCGGGACGGTGTCCACTCCGATGACACGGCCGATGTCCGGGTCGGCGGCTAGAACGCTCGCCACCCGGGCGCCTATGTGGCGTGAGACCCCGGTGACGAGCACAGTGTGGGTCATCAGCGCCCTCGCAGCTGCGTCGGTGTTACTTCTTGTTGCGCCGCTGGATGCGCGTCTTCTTGAGCAGCTTGCGGTGCTTCTTCTTCGCCATCCGCTTGCGGCGCTTCTTGATCACAGAGCCCACGGGACCCCCAGGTCGTGACTAAGTCTGAACGGTGTGCGAGCGCACACCGGCTCACAGACTACCGGCGATCGGCGGTAGATCGCCCATTGGGGGGGGTGAGCACCCGGTCGCGTCTTATGGCGACCGGGCCTCTCCCGCGACAGCACTCACGACATGGTCGTCCACGTCGCTACGCTAACCAGCCTCGATGTAGGCCTCCCGCAGATAGTCGTGTACCGCCTGCTCAGGCACCCTGAACGACCGGCCGACACGGATGGCCGGCAGCTCGCCAGAGTGGACGAGCCGGTACACCGTCATCTTGGACACCCTCATGACCGTGGCCACTTCAGCAACGGTCAGGAACTTCACCTCACTGAGAGGTCTTTCGCCTGCACCCATCGGACGCCTCTTCCGCACGTGTTTACGGGTTATCCCCACTGGTGCCATTGCTCACGCACGTGTACTGCCGTCAGCGTAAGTCGGGACTCCGAGTGCGCAAACCCCCTATTTTCTCAGTCAACGGAGCCACCTGTCAGCCGAACCAGCGAAGTCGCTGGCCAGCAGCCGGGCCGAGCACCTCACCCGGACGTTGGAACTGTCCAAGTTGCCACACATAAGAGTCGCCGGAGCGCCGCCAAAAGTTGGCAAAGGGACGGCGAGCCTCTTGGAATGCAGGCGCGAAAAGACGGTATGGGGATGACCGAATTAGACCTGAAGGGCTCGTGAGACCAGAGTGACGAGCCGCTCGGTCAACGGAGCGTAATATCGCGGTAGCACATTGTCGTCAAGTGGCACTACTACGTCAATCTTCCCTTCAGCCTCACCGACGAACAGCCCCGGGTCATTGCTGTCGGCGAACCCCACAGTGGGCGCACCTGCCTCTCCCGCCGCTCCTGCCCAGCCGTGGTCGGCGATAACCAGGTCGGGCAGCTCGCCGTCAAGCTCGGAGAGCATGTGGCGCATCGGGTCGGCGTCGTGGGTGTGCACGAATCCGCCCTTGTCGTCGAGCATCGCGACGCCCTGCAGATAGCGGATCTGCCGCGGCCGGGCGAACCCCGACCCGGAGTACGTCCAGCCCTCCCCGGGGGTCAGCAGCCGCGCGCCGCGCTCGGCACAGAGCCTGGCCAGCGGCAGGTGGACGGCGAGCAGGCCGGTCGGGTGTCCGGTGGCGAACAACACGGACGGGCCGGGCCGCGACAGCACGGCGGCGACGCGCTCGGCCATGGCGTCGACCGCGTCGATCGTCAGATCGGGGTCGATGGTGTCCTGGCCCCAGCGGTGCGACGGGTCGGAGACCACGCCGGCGGACTTCGCCATCAGCGCCAGGATGTCGCGGTAGGACCACGGCTGGTCGAACGTGAGCCCCAGCATGTAGTAGGGGTCGCCGTTGGCCAGGGAACTGTAGTGGTCGAGGTTGTTCTCGCGGGAGGTCGCGACATCGCCGGCGATGCGGCTCTGGACAAGGTGCTCTCGGAGTTCGTCGCGGCTCAGCACTGCTTTTCTTCCTCGTCAGGGCAGGGGGTCGAGCCCGTGCAGGGGGAAGACCGCGTTTCGGGTCGCCATGATCGCACGGTCAATGGGGTCAGATGGGTCATAACCACCGGAAAGGTCGTTGAATTCCGGATGGCGACCGTCGGTCATGGTCAGCGGCGCCGTCTCGCCGGTGCGATCGCGTACGAACTGGCGCCACTCGTCGCTCGTCGGCGTGGCCGGATCGATCGGATGGCCCGCCAGCTCCGCGATGAGATGGGTCCACGCCCGCGGCACCACCTGCACCAGCTCGTAACCGCCGCCGCCCGTGGCGATCCACCGGCCGCCCGCCGTCTCGTGAGCCAGGCGGTGCAGGGCGGAGTAGGCGGTGCGCTGGCCGTCGACGCTGAGCATCAGGTTGGCCAGCGGGTCGAGCGCGTGACTGTCGCAACCGTGCTGCGTCACCAGAATCTCCGGCCCGAACTCGCGCAGCAGTGGCGGCACGACCGCGTCGAAGGCCCGCAGCCAGCCGGGGTCGCCGCAGCCGGCGGGGAGCGCCACGTTGACGGCGGTGCCGTCGGCGCCGGTCTCATGGGGGAACCCGGTGCCGGGGAACAACGTGCGCGGGCTCTCGTGCAGGCTGATCGTCAGGACCCTCGGGTCGTCGTAGAACACCGCCTGCACGCCGTCGCCGTGGTGCACGTCCACGTCGACGTACGCGATGCGGCTCGCACCCTGGCGCAGCAGCCACGCGATCGCCAGCGCGGGGTCGTTGTAGACGCAGAACCCGCTGGCCGTGGCGGGCATCGCGTGATGCAGCCCGCCCGCGATGTTGACGGCGTGCTCGGCCGAGCCCTCCCAGACCGCGCGGGCGGCGGCCAGCGAGGCGCCGGCGATCAGCGCGGAGGCGTCGTGCACGCCCTTGAACGCCGGGTTGTCGGTGGTGCCGAGCCCGGCGCCGAGGTCGGGCCGGCCGTCGGCGGACACGCGCCTGACGGCCTCGATGTAGCCGCGCTCGTGGACCATGGCCAGCTCGTCGTCGGTGGCGGGCACGCATCCGATCACCTCGACCTTGTCGAGGACGCCGAGCTCGCGGGCGAGCGCCATGGTCAGCTCGACCCGCACGGGGGCGAGCGGATGGCCAGGGCCGAAGTCGTAGGAGGTGAGAGCGTCGTCCCAGATCACCTGTGTCGACCGGCTCATGCCACCCCTCCGCGATCGCCCTGTCCCGCCGACGTTACCGCAGCGCAGACACCTCGTTGTAGCCCGGGTTCATCCGGTGGACATCTCCCCGCGACCTCGCCGATTCGTGACTTAGTGTCTTAGCGTGCGCCCAGCACGGTCCTTACTCAGGCTCATCCGCTTCTTCCGGCGTCCCCAGGTCTTCGACAGGACGCTGGTGATCGTGCTCGGGTTTCCCGGGATCATCGGGATCCCCGTCATGCTCGTCATGGGGAACACCGCGCTCGCCCTGACCGCGCTGCCCTACCTGGTCGCCGTCGTGCTCCTGCTCATGCGGCGCCGCCGGCCGGTCCTGGTCACCGCGCTGGTCACCGGGCTCGAAGCCGTGGGCGTGGCGGCGGACGTCGTGCCGTCCAGCAACGTCCCCGCGCTCGTCGCCTACTACAGCCTGGGCCGCTACACCGCCGGCCGCACGACCGCGATCGTCGCGGCGGCGGCGTTCGTCGCCTACGCGACAGTGCTGGAGCTGGACCAGGTCAACGGCGGCTGGGTCATGGCCCTGTTCAACGTCGGCGTGCCCGTCGGGGTCGGGCAGCTCGTCCGGCTCAGGACCGAGCTGAACGAACGCGGCAGGCGCGACGCCGCCGACGCCGCGGTCCGCGCCGAGCGGCGGCGCATCGCCAGGGAGCTGCACGACGTGGTCGCCCACCACATCACCGTGATCAACGCCCTGGTCGGCGGCGCCAGGGCCACGCTCCCAGCCGAGCAGGAGGTCACCAGGGACGCTCTGGAGAGCGCCGAGCAGACCGCCCGCCAGGCGATGTCCGAGATGCGCCGCCTGCTCGACGTGCTCAGGGCCGACGGCCACGAGGGGCCGGACGCCGCCACGGGGGTGGGAGCCGAGCGGCTGCCCGCGCTGATCAAGGAGGCCAGATCGGCGGGGCTGCCCGCGCACCTGAACGTGACCGGTGAGCCCGTCCCGCTGCCGGCCGTCGTGGACCACGCGGTGTACCGGATCGTGCAGGAGGCGCTGACCAACACACGCAAGCACGCACCCGGCGCGCGGGCGAGCGTGCGGCTCGCGTACGAACCGGACGCCGTGGAGGTCGAGGTGGTCGACGACGGCAGCACCAAGGGGACCGGGTCGCCGGGGTTCGGGCTCGGAGGCATGGCCGAGCGGGTGGCGCTGTGCGGCGGACAACTCTCCACAGGGCCCCGCGCCCCGCAAGGAGGTTTCCGCGTACACGCCCGCATCCCCCTGGAGACACCGTGATCAAAGTGCTGCTGGCCGACGACCACGCGCTGGTGCGCGTGGGCTTCAAACTGATGCTCGACGCCCAGCCGGACATGTGTGTCGTGGGCGAGGCCGGCGACGGCGCGGGGGCGGTGGACCTGAGCCGGCGGCTGCGCCCCGACGTGGTGCTGATGGACCTGCACATGCCGGGCCTCGACGGGGTGCGCGCGACCGAGCTGATCACGTCGGAGCTGCCGGAGGTCCGGGTGCTCGCGCTGAGCACGTTCGACCTGGACGAGAACGTGGTCGCGGCGCTCAGGGCGGGAGCGGGGGGGTTCCTGCCCAAGGACGTCTCCCCCGAGGAGCTGATCGAGGGCGTGCGCGTGGTGCACCGCGGCGAGTCCGCCGTCGCGCCGCGCCTGCTCACCAGGCTGATCGGCACGTTCGTACGGGCCGCAGGAGCCCTTGAGGCGAGCCCGCGGCGCCCGGTGCCCGCCGGGGTGGCCGGCCTGACGGAGCGCGAGCGGGAGATCCTCGTGCTGATCGCCCGCGGCCGGTCGAACGCCGAGATCGCCACGGCCCTGTCCGTCTCCCCCTCGACCGTCAAGAACCACGTGACGAACCTGTTCGCCAAGATCGGCGTCAGGGACCGGGCGCAGGCGGTGATCGTCGCCTACGAGGCGGCGCTCGTCCACCCGGGAGAGTAGGACCAGGCTCCCAGACCCCCGCCAGGGAAGCGGTTCCCGCGCAGGAGGCACACGACCTCCCGCGACGGCACGCTGGGATCATGACCGCGATACGGGCAACGAACCTGAGCAAGCGCTACGGCAAGACCGTCGCCGTGTCGGACCTGTCGTTCGACGTCGAGCCCGGCCGGGTGACCGGTTTCCTCGGCCCCAACGGCGCGGGGAAGTCCACGACCATGCGGATGATCCTGGGGCTCGACCGGCCGTCGGACGGCGCGGCGCTCGTGGACGGGCTGCCGTACGCCGAGCTGCGACACCCGCTGCGCAAGGTGGGCGCGCTGCTGGACGCCAAGGCCGTGCACGGCGGGCGCAGCGCCCGCAACCACCTGCTGGCCATCGCGCAGAGCAACGGCATCCAGAAGGGCCGCGTGGACGAGGTGCTGGAGGCCGTGGGCCTGCGCGAGGTGGCCGGGCGCCGGATCGGCGGGTTCTCGCTGGGCATGTCGCAGCGCCTGGGCATCGCCGCAGCGCTGCTCGGCGACCCGGAGATCCTGCTGTTCGACGAGCCCGTCAACGGGCTCGACCCCGACGGCATCCTGTGGATCCGCACGTTCATGCGCGAGCTGGCGGCCGAGGGCCGCACGGTGTTCGTCTCCAGCCATCTGATGAGCGAGATGGCGCAGACCGCCGACCATCTGATCGTGATCGGCAAGGGCATGCTGATCGCCGACACGAGCGTGGAGGAGTTCATCGGGCGCAGCTCGCAGGGCTACGTACGGGTGCGCTCACCGCGACTGGCCGATGTCGCCGAGCTGATCAAGGTGGGCGAGCTCCACCACGACCACCTGCGGGTGACCGCGATGAGCCCGGTCGAGATCGGCACGCTCACCGCGCGGGCCGGGATCCCGCTGGCGGAGCTGACGTTCGTGCAGCCCTCGCTGGAAGCGGCGTACATGGAGCTGACCAAGGACAGCCTGGAGTTCACCTCATGATCGACATCCTCAGGTCCGAATGGACCAAGATCCGCTCAGTCCGCTCCACGATGTGGACGCTGGCCGTCACCGCCGGGCTGATGCTGGGCATCGGCACGCTCATCGCCTCCGCGGCCAAGGGCTCGACCGAGGACGACATCCCCGGCGCCCAGGCCGTCATGCTGAGCCTGACCGGCATCATGTTCGCGTCGTTGTCCATCGCCACGCTGGGCGTGCTGGTGATCTCCAGCGAATACCGTACGGGCGGCATCCGCACGTCGCTGATGGCCGTGCCCAAGCGGATGAGCCTGCTGACCGGCAAGGTCGTGGTGTTCACGGTCACCTCCCTGGTCGTGTGCACGCTCGCGTCGGCCGCCTCGCTCGCCGTGGGCGTCGCCATCACCCAGCCGCCCTCGCTCGACATGGCGGAGGCCGTGCGGGCGGTGGTGGGCTGCGGCCTCTACCTCACCGCGTGTGGCCTGTTCGGGCTGGCGCTGGGCACGCTCGTACGCCACACGCCCGGCGCGATCGTCTCGGCCATCGCGCTGATGCTGGTGCTGCCCCAGATCACCGGCATGTTGCCGGGCCAGGTGGGCCGGACGGTGGCCGACCACTTCACCACCAACGCGGGCATGCAGGTGGCCGTCCCGCTGGTCCGCAACGCCTCGCTCGGCCCGTGGAGCGGCTTCGGCGTCTATCTCGTCTGGATCGCCGTGACCATGATCGTCGGCGCCGTGTTGCTGCGGCGGCGCGACGCCTGAGCGGTCAGCCGGAGGCGAGCTCGCGGCCGCGGTCGCGGGCCGCCTCGATGGCGGCCAGGAACGCGGCCCGCACGCTGTGGCGCTCGAGCTCGGCGATGGCCGCGATCGTGGTGCCGCCAGGAGAGGTGACGGCCTCGCGCAGGATCACCGGGTGCTCGCCCGAGTCGCGCAACATCACGGCGGCGCCGACGATGGACTGGGTGACCATGTCGAGCGCGGCCGCCCGCGGCATGCCGAGCAGGATGCCCGCGTCGACCATGGCCTCGACGAGGTAGAAGAAGTAGGCGGGGCCGCTGCCGGAGAGCGCGGTGGCGGCGTCCTGCTGCGACTCGGGGATGCGCAGCACCTTGCCGACGGGGCTGAGCAGCGCCTCGGTGAGCTTGAGGTGCTCCTCGCCCGCGTGCGCGCCCGCCGAGATCACGCTCATCGCCTCGTCGAACTTGATGGGCGTGTTGGACATCACCCTGACCACCGGCACCTCGACGCCGAGCCGCTGCTCCACGAACGACGTCGTGATGCCGGCCGCGGCGGTGATCACCAGGCGGTCGGCGGGCACGTAGGGGGCGATCTCGGCCAGCAGCGTGGCCATGTCCTGGGGCTTGACGGCGAGGATCAGCGTGTCGGCCGCCTTGGCCGCCTCGGAGTTGGTGACGGTGCGCACGCCGTAGGTCTCGCGCAGCGCCTGCGCCCGCTCGGCCCTGCGCGTGGTCGCCATGATGTCGCCGGGCATGAAGCCGGCGCGCAGCAGCCCGGACAGCAGCGCCTCGCCCATCTTGCCCGTGCCCAGAATCGCGATCATTTCCGCCCCTCGAGGAATAGACGCTGATGCAGCTTACCGGCCCGTCCCTGGTCTCGCGGGCTAGCCTCGTGACAGCAGGGAGCGCAGGAAGAAGGCCAGGTTGCGGGGGCGCTCGGCCAGGCGGCGCATCAGGTAGGGATACCAGTCGGCGCCGTAGGGGACGTAGACGCGCATCGTGAAGCCGAGGGCCGCCAGGCGGGCCTGCTCGTCGGGGCGCACGCCGTACAACATCTGATATTCGAAGCCGGCCGGGTCGCGGCCGTCGAGCACGGCGAGCGTCGAGGCGATGCGCACCAGCCTGGGGTCGTGGGTGGCGACCATGGGATAGCCGGCGCCGGCCATCAGCACCTTCAGGCAGCGTACGAACGAGCGGTCGATGTCGGCGGTCGAGGTGTAGGCGCCGGGAGCGGTGTAGGCGCCCTTGCACAACCGCACCCTGGCGTCGCCGAGCTGCTCGCAGCGGTCGAGCGAGTCGGGCAGGTAGGCCTGCACCACCACGCCCACGTCGGGGTGCTCCTTGCGCAGCGCGGCGTGCACGGCGTGCAGCATGGCGATCGTGTCGTGCTCCTCCGCGTCGAGCGTCACCGTGACGTCTCTGGCCGCGGCGGCCCTGCAGACGGCCGCGGCGTGGTCGAACGCGAGCTCCTCCGACAGCCGCAGCCCGAGCGCCGTGAGCTTGACCGAAACGTCGGCGCCCGCCGGCAGCAGGCGGAGCAGCGACAGGTAGGCGGTCACGGTGTCCTCGGCCTGGGCCCGGCCGGTCACATCCTCGCCGAGGTGGTCGACGGAGACGCGCAACCCCCTGCGGGACAGCTCGTCGACCGCGGCGCCGACGTCGTCGGCGACATAGCGCCTGACCACATCCCTGGTCAGCGGCGACGCGGTGATGACGCGCTCGGCGCGCCGGCTCTTGGAGACAGCGAGCAATGCCTGACGGAGCACATGACCAGACTATGGTGAACCGGCGGCCGGCGTGATCCGTGGTAGGAGTATGCGGACAATGACAGCGCCCCTTCTGGCCGGATGTCTGATGCTGGCGACGAGTTGCGGCACGGCCCAGCCTGCCGAGCGGGTCTCCTCCCCCAGCCAGGACAAGCCGCCCGTCGTGTCCAACCCGGTCGGCACCATGCCCAGCAAGGCGCCCCCGAAGGGCCCCAAGCAGGTCAAGCCGACGGGCGACGCCATCAACGTGCACAAGGCCCGCTGGGCCAAGGCCAAGCCGGTCGCCAAGGGCGAGAAACTCCAGCTGACGTGGGAGTCGGGGGTGGAGCCCTGCACGGTGCTGGACCGCGTCAAGGTCAAGGAGACGTCCAAGCGCGTCACGGTCACCCTGTATGAGGGCACGTCCCCCAAGGCCAAGAACGTCTCCTGCATCATGATCGCGATCGAGAAGACCACCACGGTCAAGCTCAAGAAGCCGCTCGGCGAGCGGAAGGTGGTGGACGGCGCCAAGCCGTAACGCGAGCAGCCCGGCCCGCGAACCCCCGGCAACGCACCCACGGCGCCGGGGGTTCGCTGTGCGCGGAACCCCCGGCCCTGCTGCCCCGTTGCTCGTGATGTGGCCTTTATTGCGGGAATGTCTCGGCGCTCATGAGGGTTGAGTCGAGTAGGCTCAAGTCGTTTGCCAAAGACGACACACATCCGCTAGCTTGAGTCTGCCAGACTCAACTTTGACCACAAGGACTCACTCATGGCACGTGCGGTAGGTATCGACCTTGGGACGACCAACTCCGTCGTCTCGATCCTCGAGGGCGGTGAGCCCACCGTCATCGCGAATGCGCAGGGCTCGCGGACCACGCCGTCCGTGGTCGCCTTCGCGAAGAACGGCGAGGTCCTGGTCGGCGAGGTCGCCAAGCGCCAGGCGGTCACCAACGTGGACCGGACGATCCGGTCGGTCAAGCGGGAGATGGGCACCACCTGGTCCCAGGAGATCGACGGCAAGAAGTTCTCGCCGCAGCAGATCAGCGCCTTCGTCCTGCAGAAGCTCAAGCAGGACGCCGAGGCCTACCTGGGCGAGAAGATCACCGACGCGGTGGTCACCGTCCCCGCCTACTTCAACGACGCCCAGCGCCAGGCCACCAAGGAGGCCGGCACGGTCGCGGGCCTCAACGTGCTCCGCATCATCAACGAGCCGACCGCCGCGGCCCTCGCCTACGGGCTCGACAAGGAGCAGGACCAGACCATCCTGGTCTTCGACCTCGGCGGCGGCACCTTCGACGTGTCCCTGCTCGACGTCGGCCAGGAGGACGGCCACGGCTTCGTCGAGGTCAAGGCCACCTCCGGTGACAACCACCTCGGTGGCGACGACTGGGACCAGCGCGTCGTCGACGAGCTCGTCAAGCGCTTCCAGAACGCCCACGGCGTCGACCTGGCCAAGGACAAGATGGCCCTGCAGCGCCTGCGTGAGGCGGCGGAGAAGGCCAAGATCGAGCTGTCCAGCCAGTCCGAGACCAACATCAACCTGCCCTACATCACGGCCTCGGCCGAGGGCCCGCTGCACCTCGACGAGAAGCTGACGCGCTCCGAGTTCCAGCGGCTGACGGCCGACCTGCTCGAGCGGACCAAGGGCCCGTTCAACCAGGTCATCAAGGACGCCGGCATCAAGGTGGCCGACATCGCCCACGTGGTGCTCGTCGGCGGCTCGACCCGCATGCCCGCCGTCTCCGAGCTCGTCAAGGAGCTGACCGGCGGCAAGGAGCCCAACAAGGGCGTCAACCCCGACGAGGTCGTCGCCATCGGCGCCGCCCTGCAGGCCGGCGTGCTCAAGGGCGAGGTCAAGGACGTCCTGCTGCTCGACGTGACCCCGCTGTCGCTGGGCATCGAGACCAAGGGCGGCATCTTCACCAAGATCATCGAGCGCAACACGACGATCCCGACCAAGCGCTCCGAGGTCTTCACCACGGCCGAGGACAACCAGCCGTCGGTGCAGATCCAGGTCTACCAGGGCGAGCGCGAGATCGCCTCCTACAACAAGAAGCTGGCCACGTTCGAGCTGACCGGCATCGCGCCGGCGCCGCGCGGCATCCCGCAGATCGAGGTCACCTTCGACATCGACGCCAACGGCATCGTCAACGTCTCCGCCAAGGACCTGGGAACGGGCAAGGAGCAGACGATGACGATCACCGGCGGCTCCGCGCTGCCGAAGGACGACATCGAGCGGATGATGCGCGAGGCCGAGTCGTACGCCGAGGAGGACAAGAAGCGCCGCGAGGAGGCCGAGGTCCGCAACAACGCCGACGGGCTCGCCTACCAGACGGAGAAGTTCCTCCGCGAGAACGACGACAAGGTCCCCGGCGAGATCAAGACCGAGGTCAACGACGCCCTGGCCGAGCTGAAGAAGGCTCTGGAGGGCACCGACACCGACGTCATCCGCACCTCGGCGGAGAAGCTCGCCACCGTCAGCCAGAAGATGGGTTCGGCGATCTACGCCCAGAGCCAGGGCCAGCAGGCCGGCGGCGAGGGCGCCCCGCAGGACGCCGCGTCCGGCCAGGAGGGCCAGAAGGCCGATGACGACGTGGTCGAAGCCGAGATCGTCGACGAAGACCAGCCGAAGAAGGACAAGTGATGCCGGCGCGTGAGAACGGGCACGAGGAGCCAGTGATCCGCGACAACCGCAAGATCGACCCCGAGACGGGCCAGGTGCGCGAGGCCCCGGCCGACGAGCAGGAGGCGCCCGCCGAGGCACCGCAGGCGCAGAACGGCGAGCTGGCGGACCAGCTCGCCGAGCGGACCGCCGACCTGCAGCGGCTCCAGGCCGAATACACCAACTACCGCAGGCGGGTCGAGCGCGACCGGGTGGCGGTCCGCGAGCAGGCGGTCGCGGGGGCGCTGACAGAGCTCCTTCCCGTGCTCGACGACATCGGAAGGGCCCGCGACCACGGCGAGCTGACCGGAGGCTTCGCGAAGGTGGCGGAGTCCCTGGAAGCAGTGCTCACCAAGCTGGGGCTCAGTCCCTTCGGGCAGAAGGGCGACCCGTTCGACCCGACGGTTCACGAGGCGCTGATGCACAGCTACTCGACCGAGGTGACCGAGCCGACCGCCGTCGAGGTGCTGCAGCTCGGCTACCGGATGGGCGACCGGGTGCTGCGCCCGGCGCGGGTGGCCGTCGCCGAGCCCGAGGACGCCACCCCCGCGTCCGATGACGACGACAACTGACACGAGGACGAAGGGCCGTAGATGAGCACCAAGGACTACTTGGAGAAGGACTACTACGCCGTCCTTGGTGTGCCCAAGACCGCCACCGCCGACGAGATCAAAAAGGCCTACCGGAAGCTGGCCAGGCAGTACCACCCCGACACCAACAAGGGCGACGCCGCCAAGGAGACCAAGTTCAAGGAGGTCTCCGAGGCTTACGACGTCCTGTCCGACAGCAAGCGCCGCAAGGAATATGACGAGGCGCGCACGCTGTTCGGGTCCGGGGTGGGCGGCCAGCGGGCCGGCGGTGGCGGGTTCCCGTTCGACTTCGGCGACCTGTTCGGCGGCACGGCGCAGCCGGGTTCCGGCGGAGGCGCGGGTGACCGGCTCGGCGACCTGTTCGGCGGGCTGTTCAACCGGGGCGGCTCCACCCGCACCTCGACCACGTCCAGGCCGCGGCGCGGCCAGGACGTCGAGTCCGAGGTGACGCTGACGTTCACCGAAGCGGCCGAGGGCACCACGGTGTCGCTCAGGCTCACGAGCTCGGCCGCCTGCGCCGCGTGCACCGGCACGGGCGCCAGGGCGGGCACGACCCCCAGGGTGTGCCCCACCTGTGAGGGCACCGGGGCGGCCAGCCGCAACCTGGGCAACTTCGCCTTCTCCGAGCCCTGCCGCGACTGCAAGGGCCGCGGGCTGCTCGTCGACGACCCCTGCCCCGTGTGCGAGGGCAGCGGCCGGGCCAAGAGCACCCGCACCATCCAGGCCCGCATCCCCGCGGGCGTGGCCGACGGCCAGCGGGTCAGGCTCAAGGGCAAGGGCGCCCCGGGCGAGAACGGCGGCCCCGCCGGCGACCTCTACATCCAGACGCACGTCAAACCACATGCCGTGTTCGGCAGGTCGGGCGACAACCTGACGATCACCGTCCCGGTGACGTTCACGGAGGCCGCTCTGGGCGCCGAGATCAAGGTGCCCACCCTCAAGGGCATGCCGGTGACGCTGCGCATCCCCCCGGGCACGCCCAACGGCCGCACGTTCCGCGTGCGCGGCAGGGGCGTCACCCGCAAAGACGGCACCAGAGCCGACCTGCTCGCGACGGTCGAAGTGGTGGTGCCGAAGACGCTCGACGACAAGTCGCGCGAGCTCCTCACCGAGTTCAACACCGCGAACGCCAGTGAGGACCCACGCGCTGAGCTCATTCAGCGAGCCAGAAGCGAGTAGCCGATGGACGCCAACTATTTCGACCTGTCAGATGACACACCCGTCTATGTGATCTCGGTGGCCGCGCAGCTGTCGGGGCTGCATCCCCAGACCCTGCGCCAGTACGACCGGCTGGGGCTGGTCAGCCCCGGCCGCACCGCGGGGCGCGGCCGCCTCTACTCGACACGCGACATCATCCAGCTCCGCGAGGTGCAGCGGCTCTCCCAGGAGGAGGGCATCAACCTCGCGGGCATCAAGCGGATTCTCGAGCTCGAGAACGAAGCGCTGCGGCTGCGGGAGGAGGTTCACCGCCTGCGTGCCGAGATGCGGATGGTCCGAGCGCTGATCCGCTACGAGCTGCCACCGGGGGCCTAGAACGATGGACTACAAGCTCACCCAGAAGAGCCAGGAGGCGCTCTCGGGTGCCATGCGGCGTGCCGCCGCCGAGGGCAACCCCGAGATCGCCCCCGTTCACCTGCTGAGCACGCTGCTCTCCCAGACCGGCGGCACCGCCGTGCCACTGCTCGAAGCCGTCGGCGCCGACTGGCGCACGCTACGGGCGCGGGCGGAGGAGCAGCTGGCAACGCTGCCGAAGGCGCAGGGCGCGACCGTGGGGGCGCCGTCGAGCTCGCGCCACCTCCTGACGGTGATGAACACCGCCGCCCAGCACGCCAACCGGCTCGAAGACCTCTACGTCTCGACCGAGCACCTGCTGGTGGGCCTGGCCGCCGACGGCGGACCGGTGGCCGACCTGCTGAAGGCGCAGGGCGCGACGCCGCAGGCGCTGCTCGACGCCTTCGAGAAAGTACGCGGCCACGCCCGCGTCACCAGCGAGACCCCTGAGGACACCTACCAGGCGCTGGAGAAGTACGGCGTCGACCTGACCGAGCACGCGAGGGGCGGCAAGCTCGACCCCGTCATCGGCCGCGACTCCGAGATCCGCCGCGTCGTCCAGGTGCTCAGCCGCCGCACCAAGAACAACCCGGTTCTCATCGGCGAGCCCGGCGTCGGCAAGACCGCCGTCGTCGAAGGGCTGGCCCAGCGCATCGTGGCCGGCGACGTGCCCGAATCACTACGCAACAAGCGGCTGATCTCGCTCGACCTGGGCGCGATGGTGGCAGGCGCGAAATACCGCGGCGAGTTCGAGGAGCGGCTCAAGGCCGTGCTCTCCGAGATCAAGGAGAGCGACGGGCAGATCGTGACGTTCATCGACGAGCTGCACACCGTCGTCGGCGCGGGGGCCGCCGAGGGCGCGATGGACGCCGGCAACATGCTCAAGCCCATGCTGGCCCGCGGCGAGCTGCGCATGATCGGCGCTACCACGCTCGACGAATACCGTGAGCGCATCGAGAAGGACCCCGCGCTGGAGCGCCGCTTCCAGCAGGTCTACGTGGGCGAGCCCACGGTCCCGGACACGATCGCGATCCTGCGCGGGCTCAAGGGCCGCTACGAAGCCCACCACCAGGTGCAGATCGCCGACAGCGCGCTGGTGGCCGCCGCCGCGCTGTCCGACCGCTACATCACCAACCGCTTCCTCCCCGACAAGGCCATCGACCTGGTCGACGAGGCCGCCTCGCGGCTGCGCATGGAGATCGACTCCCGTCCAGTGGAGATCGACCAGCTCCAGCGCAACGTCGACCGGATGAAGATGGAGGAGCTGGCGCTGTCGAAGGAGACCGACGAGGCCTCCGTACAGCGGCTCGAACGCCTGCGCCAGGAGCTGGCCGACCGCCAGGAGGAGCTCAACGCCCTCGTCGGCCGCTGGGAGCACGAGAAGGCCGGGCTCAACAAGGTCGGCGAGCTGAAGAAGCAGCTCGACGAGGCCAGGAGCGCCGCCGAGCGGGCCCAGCGCGACGGCGACTTCGAGGCCGCGTCCCGGCTCATGTACGCCGAGGTGCCGCGGCTGGAGCAGGTGCTGAAGTCCGCGTCCGAGGCGGCGCAGCCCGACAACACGATGGTCAAGGAGGAGGTCGGGGCCGACGACATCGCCGAGGTGATCTCGTCGTGGACCGGCATCCCCGCGGGGCGGCTCCTGGAGGCGGAGACGGCCAAGCTGCTGCGCATGGAGGAGGAGCTGGGCAGGCGGCTCATCGGCCAGCAGCAGGCCGTACAGGCCGTTTCCGACGCCGTACGCCGCAGCCGGGCCGGCATCGCCGACCCCGACAGGCCGACGGGCTCGTTCGTGTTCCTCGGGCCGACCGGCGTGGGCAAGACCGAGCTGGCCAAGGCGCTGGCGGAGTTCCTGTTCGACGACGAGCGGGCGATGACCCGCATCGACATGAGCGAATACTCCGAGAAGCACAGCGTGGCCAGGCTCGTCGGCGCGCCTCCCGGCTACGTCGGCTACGAGGAGGGCGGCCAGCTCACCGAGGCCGTCAGGCGGCGCCCGTACACCGTGGTGCTGCTCGACGAGGTGGAGAAGGCCCACCCCGAGGTGTTCGACATCCTGCTGCAGGTGCTCGACGACGGGCGGCTGACCGACGGCCAGGGCCGCACGGTCGACTTCCGCAACACGATCCTGATCCTCACCTCCAACATCGGCTCGCAGTTCCTCGTCGATCCCAAGCTGGAGAACGGCGCGAAACGCGAGGCCGTCATGGGGGCGGTGCGCAACTCGTTCAAGCCGGAGTTCCTCAACCGGCTCGACGACGTGATCCTCTTTGACGCGCTCGGCTCCGAGGAGCTGGCACGCATCGTCGACCTGCAGGTCGACCGCCTGGCGCAGCGCCTGGCCGACCGCAGGCTGACGCTCGAGGTCACGCCGGCGGCCCGCGAGTGGCTGGCGCTGACGGGCTACGACCCGATGTACGGCGCCCGCCCGCTGCGCCGCCTGGTCCAGTCGGCCATCGGCGACAAGCTGGCCAAGGCGGTGTTGTCGGGCGAGATCGCCGACGGCGACAAGGTCATGGTGGAACTCGGCGACGACGAGCTGCTCATCCAGCGCGGCTGAGGCCCGCCCCGGAGCCCGGAGACCCGAACGGGCTCCGGGCTCCGGCGTGTCATGCCGCGGTCATGCGGCACGGAGCTGGGTAAGGTTCGCCCCACACTTCGGACAAGCCGCGCTCCCCCGGCCGGCCGGCTGGCTACGTTCAGCGTTCGTCAGATCAGCGATATCGATCAGGGGGACGTGCAGTGTCATCCCAGAAAGTCCGAAGCATCCTCGCGGTGGCGGCGGTGACCGCTGGTGTCACGTGGTGGGCCGCGACCCCCTCGACGGCTGACTCCTGCTCGAACACCAAGCCGGTCGTGTTGTCACCGGACTCTGCCCTGTCCTTCTGCCACGAGCAGTCGAGGGTGGACATCAACGACGGCGGCTCGGGCAGCAGCCGGATGGTCGCCGAGGAGTCGGGCAAGCTGGCCATGGCGACCGGGCGGCTGGCCAGGCAGCTGGGCCTGACGGGCCTGGCCGCCGGAAAGCCGGCGCTGGGCGGCGCCGACATCGGCGGGGTCGCGGCGACCTGGGGCATGCCGATGCTGACCTCCGCCTCGCCCGTGGTGTTCCCCACGGTGCCGGGCCGGGCCGGCATGAAGGACATGTCGACCCTGACGAGCGTGCCGGCGCTGCCCTCCCTGCCGTCCCTGCCCGAGACGCCGCTGCTGGCCAAGCTGCCGGCGGAGATGTCGCTCGGCCAGGCCTCCCACGACAACCGCATCGCGGGCTCCCGCATCCGGTCGCCGAAGGAGCTGGACAAGCCCGTCCGCGAGGTCGGCGAGGACGTCGTCGGCGTGCTGCTGCCGAAGGCGGTGGAGAGCGTCGAGGGCACCTCGATGCTGACCGGCGGCCGGTCCGCGGTGCCGGGCGTCACGGGGCTCACGGACGGCCTCGGCCTGCGGTGAGCACGCCGTCCGCCGGCCATCTCGTCCGGGCGCGGAACGTGCCTGCCGCGCCCGGATCTCCATAACCGAAGGGGCCGCGGCCGTCCGGCCGCGGCCCCTTCGGCCTTTGTGCGGGCATGGCGCAGTGAACTCCGGCCACCGGCGGCCCCGCCAGGGGACGGGCCGCGACGTCGCGCGAGGGCGATCGGGTCAGGAGACCATCTCGTCGAGCTCGTCCTCGGGGAGCCCGAGATCGACCCTGATGCGGTAGCGGGTGCGCAGCAGCGCCACCTGCTCGGGGTCGTTCTCGTCACAGTCGAGGACCGCCTGGGTGGCCCATTCGAGCCCACCCCGGAGGTCTCCGTAGGCGACGAGCGTCTCGGCGATCGTGTGGGCGGTCGCCGTGGAGACGCCGCCCTCAGCGCGTATCGTCTCGATGACCTCCCTCGCCTCGTCGGGCCTGTCGAGCTCGAAGAGCGTGTCGGCGATGCCGGCACGCGGGTCGAAACCCGCCTCGCCACCGTCCTCGACCGCGCGCTGGAAACACTCCATCGCGCGCGCGGGCTGGCCCGCCGCTCGCCACTCCTCGGCGGCGAGGACCAGGATGGAAGCCCGGGAGACGTCGCCCGAGGAATAGTCGAGCGCGACGTCGTAGAGCCGACTGGCCAGGGAATCGTGGTCGTCGGCCAATAGAGCCTGCTCAAGCAGACGATCAAGGTGCTCACGGGTCACATGCGCCACAACGCGAGACTACCGAGCCGCCCGGCCGTTTGCCTGGTCAATCCACACACTCACAAATCGGTAACGACTCGCCCAACTCTGCGCCTCCTGAGCGTGTTCGTGCAGGTCACGGGCATATAGCAGATGCTCCGCTGTCAAGCGAGCGAAGGGGGCCGTGATGGGCGTGTCCAAGCAGATGACCTTCACGCTGGCCTGCGCTGTCGTACTGTCGGCCCTCATCCCCGGCCTCGCGGGTTATCTGTCGGCCCGTCTCGAGGCCATCGAGTCGGCGGAGCGCAGCCTGCGCGCCCTGGAGACCCGGCTGCACATCAGGGAGGCCAGGGACGCGCGTCCCGTCTCCTACCCGGGGCCGTGCCTGCGCACGCCTGCCGCGCCGGGCTATGAGGAGGTGCCGACGGCCGCGCTCGGCCAGCGGCGGCACTGGCAGCCGGACGACGTGCCCGCCTGGCTGCCCGGCCTGGTCACGGAGCCCCCGTACGCGGGCGGCCACTGAGCGCTCAGTCGAGCGGCGACCATGAACGCAGCTGGCGGGAGAGAAAGCCGCGGATCAGGTGTTTGGCCGCCTCGATGATCTCCGGCTCCCCGTCGGGGTCGCGGCGGAAGGCGAGTTTCAGCACGGCGTCGCCCGCCTCGACCGCCACCAGCACCGCGAGGTCGAGCTCGGGGCTGTCGGCCAGGCCGAACTCCTTCAGGAACAACCCGCGCAGCCGCCCGGCGATCACGGTGTTGTTGTCGGAGTCGGAGTCGAGCAGGTTGAGGTCGACGACGTCACCGAAGTGCAGGCTCTTGAAGCCGGCGACCGTGCGGTGCATATCGACGTATTCGTCGATGATCGCGTCGACCGCCTCCCACCACCCTCGGTGGTCCTCCTCCAGGAACTTGCGGTCGACCCGGCGGACGAACTCCTCGACGTTGCGCCGGGTGAGCTCCTGCGTGATCGCCCGCTTGTCGGGAAAGAACTGGTAGACCGACCCGATCGCCACGCCCGCCCGCTCGGCTATGCGGGTGGTGGACAGGGCTTCGTACCCGGTCTCGTCGAGCAGTTCGGCGCAGGCGTCGAGCATGCGCTCGACGCGCCGGGCGCTTCGGCGCTGTGCGGGTTGCCGCCTGAGTGCTTTGGGCTGGCTGCAGTCTTCATCAATTTGCGGCGAGGACACGGAATCATCTTCTCCCGTACGTGCGATCGTTACCCGCGATTTCTGGATACCGTCGTGGTTCCGGTCAACCGTGCCAGCCCGCGCATCGCCCGTGGCGAAATCCGCGATAGGGCGTATCCGATTTTTCCTTCCAGGTTGACCGGAACGACCGCCTGATTTCTGTGCACCGCACGCAGAACGTGCGCGGCCACGCGCTCGGGTGGATATCCGCGCCGCGCCAGGCCGCGTACGGCGTCGTCGTGCAGGTCCGCACCGGTGTACGTGGCGTTGCGCGCGATGGCCGTGGAGACGAAGCCCGGGCAGATGGCGCTGACCCCGATGTCGTGCCCGGCCAGCTCGGCTCGCAGGCAGTCGCTGAGCATCTTCACCGCGGCCTTCGAGGCGGAGTACGCGGGCAGCAGCCGTGAGGGCGCGAAGGCGGCCAGGGAGGCGACGTTGACGATGTGGCCGCCCTGGCCGCGCTCGACCATGGCGGCGGCGAACAGACGGCATCCGTGCACGACGCCCCACAGATTGATGTCGACGGTCCTGCGCCAGTCGTCCATGGTGTGGTCGAGAAACGATCCGACGACCGCGATCCCGGCATTGTTCACCACAATGTCCGGCACTCCATATTGAGCGATGATATTTCGCGAGAAATTCTCCATCTCCTCCATATCCGCGACATCGACCCGCGCCGCGTGTGCCGTACCCCCGAGATCTTTCCCGATCATCTCGGCGACCCGCCCGGCGGCGGCGAGATCGATGTCCGCGCAGACCACCTCGGCGCCGTGCGCCGCGAACGCCCGCGACGTCGCCAGCCCGATCCCCGACCCGGCCCCCGTCACCACCACCAGCCGCCCGCCGAACGTCCCTCGCCCGCTCCCCACCCGCGCCCGCCGCAACGCCGTGCCGGCCCGGTCGCCGTCGACATGGCCGGCGAACTCGGCGATCATCCCGGCGACGGCGCCGGGACGACTGCGGTGGGCCCAGTGCCCGGCCGCGAGCCTGCGGCGCCACAGCCCGCTCACCCACCGGTCGAACGAGGCCGGCAGCGCGGGCGTCACGAACCGGTCCCGCGTGGCCTCGATGACCTGTACGGGCACGTCGGAGACGCGCGGGTCGAGGTCCGCGTCGCCGAGCGTGGCGGCCATGTTGCGCCGGTAGAGCCAGAGCCCGTTGCGCCCGTCCTCGGCCAGGGTGGGCGCCGGATGCCCCGGCCGTGGTGTGACGCCCTCGCCGAGCAGGGTGCGGGTGACGATCCGCGGCATGACGGAGCCCCAGGCCAGCTCGGGCAGCGCGGGCAGCAGGAAGGCGCCGATGTACCACGACCTCATCCGCTGCGCCGCGACGTCACGCCGCCGCCCGTACCGCATGAAATGCCGCATCTGCCGCAACCCTGGCCCGCCCAGGCTGGTGAACGAGGCCACCCGGTCACGGATCCCCTCCCGCGCGACGGCCTCCCACCCCTGCAGCGATCCCCAGTCGTGCCCCACGAGGTGGACCCTGGGCTTGCCCACGGCGTCGAGCACGGCGCCGAGATCGGCGATCAGGTGGTCGAAGTCGTAGGCGCGCCGGTCGCGCGGGGCCGAGGACCTGCCCGCCCCGCGCACGTCGTAGCGCACCACGTGGAAGCGGTCGCGCAGGAGTGCGGCCACCTCGTCCCAGACGCGGTGGGTGTCGGGATAACCGTGGAGGAGGAGGATCGTCGGCCGGCCGGGGTCGCCCTCCTCGAACAGCGCCAGGCGTACGTCACCGGACTCGACCCACCGCATCGCGACCTCCTATTGGACGCACCGTCCAGCAGAATACCAACGAGGGTCCGCGCGGATCACCTGTCGGGCCGGGCCGACAGGCCCGTGCAGGAGCGCAACTCCTTCCAGTCCGCGACCGCCCGCGTCCTGGACGACCCCTTCATCGGCACCGGGACGCCGCCCTGGATGGTGGCCGGCGTCCAGGTGTCCTTCAGCACCTTCCGCCCGTTGATCGTCAACGTCAGCACCCCGGTCCTGCCCGTGGTCGCCGGGTTGGAGTTGTAGAAGACGAAGTTGCCCATGCCGTAGTTGACGTACGCGTTCTTGAGATATCCCGATCCGAGCAGGATGTGGGCGTGCCCGCCGACCACCACGTCGGCGCCCGCCTTGACCAGCTTGGGGGCGAGCGAGCGCTGCGCCGGGTTGGGGCACTTCTGCATCTCGGTCCCCCAGTGCAGGTGGACGATCACCGTGTCGGAGTTCTTGCGTGCCTTGCGTACGGCCCGGAGCAGGCTCTCCTCGTCCTTGGCCGAAGCAAGCCCGCCCTTGCCGGACGTGGCCGTCCACGACTGGATGAACTCCGCGTCCATGACCTGGGTGGCCCCGATGATCGCCACCCGGTTGCCGTTCACGGTCTTCCGGTACGGCCGGTACGCCTGCGCCGCGTCCTTCCCGATCCCCACCACGGGGAACTTGCTGCGCCTGATCGCCGCCAGCGTGTCGGCCAGCCCGTCGTCCATGTAGTCCATGCCGTGGTTGTTGGCCATGGACGCCACGTCGACCCCGGAGGCCTTCAACGCGCTCAACGCGCTGGGCGGGGCCCTGAACGTGAACTCCTTGCCCGGCGCCGGCGTACCTCCGGTGGTGATGGCCGTCTCCAGGTTCACCATCGATAAATCCGCCTTGCGCAACACGCTCGCGATCGGCCCCAGCGCCGTGCGCGGGCTGGAGAGCCGGGGGCGCAACATCCCCTCGAAGTGCACGTCCCCGCCGAAGGCGATCGTGTACGGCCGCCGCTGCGGCGTTGGCTTCGCCGAGGGCGTGGCCGAGGGCGTGGAGGGTGCCCGCTGCTGCTCCACCTGCCCGCGTTGCGGCTCCCTCTCCGGCGGCGACGAGCATGCCGCCAGGGACACGACGACAGCGAGCACCGGGAGGGCATGGGGGAGTCTCATCTACCGCCACTTCCACTCGAATCCTGTCTTCTAGGGATCGAGCATGCCATGCAGGGCGGTTACCGTGCAGTCCACACGTTTGACAACAAATCGGACACTTCGTGGCGCGTCTCGTCATCCATCGACGTGCCGGCGATCATCCGGGGCTTGCGAAGGGCCGCGAGACTGGTCGTGCTCGGCACAGGAGCCGGCACGCGCTGCTTCTAGGGCGCGAGTCGTTCGTATGACACCTTGTGCCTATGGCCCCCCGTCACCCTCGGCGCCCGTCGCGCTCGTCGGCGTTCCTTCTCACGACGATCGCGCTTGGAGCTCATCGCCATCGGCGCTTCTCTTTCCCTGCAAGCCAGGGAAATGAAATTCTCACGCGAAGAAGCGGAGCGGGCCCACCATTTCCAGCTCCTGCAGCTGCAGATAGAAAATCCCGTACTGAGCGGCGCGATGCACCGAGCGGATAGCGAGCTGGACCCGAGACTGCACCTCTACCTCAACGCGCCACGACTTCCTCGGCACGGAAGTCGGCAGGCGTTTCTGGGAGGGCACGCGAGGCCGTCGACTCGCCCTGGCCAAGGACCGCCAGAGCAAGCAATTCGTCACAGTGATCGACCGCGCCTGGCGGCAGACGGTGGAGACGCAGGGGCACTCAGCCACCACGTCAGAGCGTCCCGAAAGCCCAGAGGAGCCTGCTTGCCGCGCTCAGTGCCGCTGCGGTGACTGCGCTGGTCGGAGTCGGGATCACATGGTTGAGCCGAACCAAGAAGATGCGCGCCGATGATTGATCATCACGGCCGCAGATGTGCCATGATGTGCAGGTCTTCTCTGCTCCATACTGCGAAAGTGCGGGAAGTCCGGAGGCGTGCCATGCCTCCACCCGAACGGCCCTGCAAGTTGTGCCACCAACTTGCCAGGGCCGTTCGTCATGCGCTCGCCCCTCGTGCGGTCAGGTCGAACTCACCCTGGCGAACACCTGCCGTGAAGGCTTCCCACTCGCCTGGCGTGAAGACCAGCACGGGCCCGTCCTGCGTCTTGCTGTCCCTCAGCGCCACATTGCCATCGGCCAAGGGCGCAACCTCGACACAGGCTCCTGCACCGTTGCAGAAGGTGCTCTTCCGCCACGCTTCCTTCTCAGTATGGATGTACATTATCTCTCCAAATACACAAAAGGGCCCCATCGCCCTCTTATGGCTTTTACTACCGTCGCCAGAACATGGTTTTACGCTGAATCAGGACACGGGATTCATCCTCACTCAGAGCCTCCGATTGGATGTGATCGAACGCTATTTCGTAGCCAGCCACTCGTTCGAGATCCTCGACAAAGTCAGCCGTGTACAGCTGCTCAAGGTACACAACATCATCAAACGCCGAAAAGTTCAAATGAATGAAGGCACCTGTATTAACCGGATGAAGTGCATCCAACGGGAGGATCCGGACACTGACGTGCGGCAACATCGAGATCTCCAGGAGATGCTCCATCTGCTCCCGCATCACGGCGGGCTCGCCGAAACGGCGCATCAACACCGACTCATCGAGCACCGCGACAACAGAGCAGGGATCGGCCCTGTGGAGCACTCGCTGCTGCCTGTCGAGACGAGCCTCGACCCGGCTCCTGACACCACTGTGCGTGATGCGCGCGATACCTCGGGTTGCCAGGATTACTTCCCTGGCATAGTCCTCAGTTTGCAACAGACCCGGCACAACCTGGGGTTCCCAGTCGCGCTGGAATGTCGCCTCCGCCTCAAGCCCGAGGAATCTTGTGTATTCCTCAGGAAGAGTATCTTCGTAATCTTCCCACCACCCGCGCTGCTCCGCATCCCGCAACAGGCCGAAGAGCTCGTCAAGTTTCGTCCCGTCGATGCGGTAGAGCCCGGCCAGGGCCTTGATGTCGTCGGCGACGGGCATGGTCTTGGCCGCCTCGATGCGACTGACCTTGCTCGCCGACCAGCCGAGCTCGCGGGCGGCCTTGGCGCCGGTGAGTTTCCTTCGCTCCCGGAGGAGGCGCAGCTCCTGCCCGAGCCGGAGCCTGCGTACTGTGGGACTGCCCTGCTGCGATGGCACCGTCCACTCTCCTTGTCGGGAATGAAGGTGTAGCCGGAAGGGGTCGTTTGGGGGCCCGGCTTTGTGGGCCGTACGGGCCAATCGTACATGCAACTTGCATGGATAGTCGCGTACGGCCTTGCCATGAAGGCTTTCACGGGGAGAGCGTAGGGGCAAGACAAGCTCGGTAGGGGCGGCGAAGCCGGAGTTCGTGCCAGGTCGACGCCCTATGACTCTTCTCGTGCAAGTTGCAGCGCAAACAGTGAAGCAAGTCGCGAAGAAACTTAAATCTTCCCTTGCCTAAAGACTTGCAGCATCGCGGACCTAGGGGGACGATCGATCTCAGGAGGGACCTTGGATGGTGAGGAGGCCGATATGACCACACGGCCGTACGCATCAGGCCTTCCGCCCACGATCGCGCGCCCTCACGCGGGCCGCCTCGCCGGCAACGTCGCCGTCCCGGAACTGAGAATCCGCCCCAGGGAGGCCACTTGCCGGAAGGACCACTTCATCGCCTGACCGCGCAGCGAGAGTCCGCTCATTCGAGCACGCAAAAAGCCGGTCCGAGGCCGATATCCGACTCGCCGCATATGGGCTGCCACCCTGCGACGAGACCGGCCATCAGCCGTCGGACCGGCGAAGAAGCCACCTCAAAATGCCGCGAAAGGGGTCTTCTATGTACTCACAAGGTACCAAGGGACTCAGTCGAATCAAGTCCCGGATCCGGGAACTCGTCGCATGGGCCGACCGGGAAATCTGCATGGAGCCCGACGAGTTCGCGCACCGCATGGGCTGGACCGTCGAACGGGTGGGACTCGGCGCCCGCCGCTACCGCGACCCGCGCTTCGACCAGCTCCGCCTCCCGCACCGCGTGACGGAGGAGGTGTCTTGACGTGCCAAGGAACCCGCGTAACCAGATCTACCCGGGCTACGAGGACCTGCCCGCCGCAGGCCGGAGCGGCCGGCTCGTCCGGCTCTGGCGGATCCGTACGGAGCTGCTGCTCGCGGCGGCGCTGACGCTGTTCACGCTGTCGTTGCTCGGCGCCACCCAGGAGGGCCGGTGGATGCCCTTCATCCTGCTGAGCAGCGCCATCTCGGTGCCGGCCGTCACCAGGACCGGCCGCAACTGGGTCACCTCCCACGCCTGGTGCGTGATCTCCCGGCACCGCCTGCAGCGGGTCTGCCTGGAGACCACGATGCACACCAGGGCGGGGCGGATCCCGCTGGTGCTCTGGATCACGCCCACGTCCAGGGGCGAGAAGGCGCTGATCCTGACGAGGGCCGGGATCTGCGCCGAGGAGTTCGAGGCGTACAGCGAGGAGATCGCCGCGGCGTGCTGGGCCAGGAGCGTGAACGTCTACCGGCACCGCACGCGGTCGCAGTTCCTGATCGTGGAGATCGTCCGGCGCGACGAGGTGCCGGGCGCGGCCTCCCCCGGCCTGGACAGGGTGTACGGCCGGCGAGCGTGGATCTCGCTACGGCCCGACTTCGAGGAGCCGCCTGATCTCCGCGCGGAGGTGACGCTGACGCGGGCCGGCCACTAGACCTGGGGGACCGCGCCTACCCCAGGGCACAAGCCCCGGAGACCGCGGGGGCTCCGGGGCTTCCCCATGCGCTCGACGTTCCGAGTGGTCACGCACTGTTCAACGGAGATCCGGTCAGGATTTCACCATCCCGGGTGATCACCGCACATTAGGGTGTCGCGCGTGACTATCGCACCAGAAGAGGACCGCCTGAACACCCAGATCGCCTTCGCCATCGAGATCGACAAGTTGAAGCGGATCATCCGCCGCAACCATCTCATCGACGGTTCGCGACGGGAGAACACCGCAGAGCACTCCTGGTACGTGGGCACGTTGGCGATGGTCCTCGGCGAGCACGCCCCACCGGGGACCGACCTCCAGCGGGTGGTGGCCATGCTCCTGGTGCACGACCTGGTGGAGATCGACGCCGGTGACACCTTCGTCTACGATCCGGTGGCCGTCTCGGCCCAGGCCGAGGCCGAGCGGGCCGCCGCCGACCGCATCTTCGGCCTGCTGCCCGCCGACCAGGCGGCGTGGATGCGGGAGTTGTGGGACGAGTTCGAGGCCAGGAAGACGCCGGAGGCGAAATTCGCCAAGGCGCTCGATCGCTTCGCCCCGATCCTGGCCAACCACCACACGGAGGGCGGCACCTGGCCGCTGTTCAAGGTGACGGCCGCCCAGGTCAGGGAGAAGGTGCGGATCATTGAGGAGGGCTCGCCCTCACTCGGTTCGTACGCATTGGAGCTGGTTGAGCTCTCTGTGGCGAGAGGCCACCTGTCCGAGTGATGCCCTCATGGCCGGGGTAGGGGACTTGTCGTGAAAGAGGAAGTGCGAGCGAAGCGTCGGCAGCTAAGGGGTTTCGCCGGGCCGGTCGCCCTCGCCGATCGGCTCGAGAAGTCGAGAGCCATGGACAAAGCCGTCATGGCGCTGGCGAAGGCCGTACGCCGGCGCATCCCCCAAGGACGGGTCCGCGACCTGCTGCACGGCGTGCCCACCGGCAAGCCGCTGCACCCGCCGCTCGCCACGGTGAGCCTCGGCTGCTGGATGTCGGCCGCCGTGCTGGACCTGGCGCGCGCCGACCCCCGGGCTTCACGCCTGCTGCTGGCCACCGGCATCGCCAACGCCCTGCCGACGGCCGCGGCGGGACTGACCGACTGGTCGTCCCTCCACCGCGAGCAGCAGCGGGTGGGTCTCGTGCACATGGCGTCGAACGTGGCCGCCCTCGGCCTGTTCTCCGCCTCGCTGCTGGCACGGATGCGCGGGCACGAGCGTCCCGGCCGGTTGTTGTCGTTCGCCGGGCTCGGCGTGGGCAGCCTCGGCGCCTATCTCGGCGGCCACCTGGCCTACCGGCAGGCGGCAGGGGCCAACCACGCCCCGCAGGTCACCCATCTGGTGCCGCTGGGCTGGCACGACCTGTGCGCGCTGAAAGATCTGCCCGACGGCCGTCCCGTGGCGCGCAGGCTCGGCTACATCCAGCTCTTCGTGTTGCGCCAGGGCGAGGCCGTGACCGTGCTCGGCGACCGCTGCCCCCATCTGGCCGGGCCGCTGCACCAGGGCAGGCTCGTCATGGAGGACGGCGAGGCGTGCGTGGTCTGCCCGTGGCACAGCAGCACGTTCCGGCTGGCCGACGGCTCGGTGAAACACGGCCCCGCGACCGCCCCCGCGCCCATGTTCGAGACGCGCGTGCGGCGCGACGGCACGCTCCAGGTGCGCCCGGGGTTGACCTGAACTTAACTTCAGGTCCTACGGTCGCCGCATGGGAAAGATTCTGGTGACCGGCGCGACCGGCAACGTTGGCAGGCATGTGGTGACCCGGCTCGCGAAGGCCGGGCTGGAGGTCCGGGCGCTCGCCAGGGATCCCGAACGGGCGCAACTGCCCGTCGAGACCGTACGCGGCGACCTGACCGCCCCCGAGACCCTGGAGCCGGCGCTCGACGGCGTGGAGAGCGTGTTCCTGCTCTGGCCCGGATTCTCGGCCGAGAGCGCCGCGGGCACGATCACGGCGATCGCCAAGCACGCGCGGCGCGTGGTCTACCTGTCGGCGGACGTCGAGGATCTGGCGGACGACGAGGAGCCGTCGTACTTCCACCAGGGGGTGGAGCGGCTGATCCGGCACTCGGGGATCGGCTGGACGTTCCTGCGGCCCGGCGGATTCGCGGCCAACACGCTCATATGGGCCGACCAGATCAGGCAGGGCGTCGTGCGCTGGCCGTTCGGGCAGGCGTCCAGGTCGCTGATCCACGAGAAGGACATCGCGGCCGTGGCCGTGCACGTGCTCACCTCCGCCGGGCACAACGGCGCGAAATACGTGCTCACGGGCCCCGAGCGGTTCACCCAGGCCGAGCAGGTGCGCATCATCGGCGAGGTGCTCGGCCGCGAGGTGCGCTGGGAGGAGCTGCCCGTGGACGAGGCCCGCGAGCAGCTCCTGGCGGCCTGGGGCGATCGCACCTTCGTGGACACCGCACTGCGCGCGTGGGGAGATTTCGTGACCCGTCCTGAGCGGGTCACCGACACCGTGGAGCGGCTGCTCGGCCGGCCCGCGCTGACGTTCCGCCGGTGGGCGGAGGATCGCGCGGCGGACTTCAGCTGACCTCGTCGGCGGGGTGCTCGACGAGGGCGAGGATGCGGCTGGACATGAACCGGGCCGTACGCACCGGGGTGCCGGTTCTGGTGACCTCGCTGACCTCGACGAGCCCCCGCCGCGTGTTCACCTCGACTCGCCGGCCGGCGCGGGTGGCCGTGATCTCGTAGGTACGCGGTGACCCTCCCGCGTCAATGACGATCTCCACCCAATCACCCTTCATGTACAGATTCATACCCAGATAGCCGGAAATTTATCCGTACACCAGTACGATAATGGCCGCGATTCCCACGCAGACGATGACCCCGCGCAGCACGGGCGCCGGGATGCGCCTGCCCAGCCTGGCCCCCAGGAAGCCGCCGGTCATCGCGCCCAGCGCCACCCCGGCCACGGCCTGCCAGTCGACGTCCGCGACCACCGTGAACAACACCGCGGCCACGGCGTTGACCAGCAGCGCGAGCACGTTCTTGGCGGCGTTCACCCGCTGGAGGCCGTCGTCGAGGAAGATGCCGATCAACCCGATCAGCAGCACCCCCTGGGCGGCCCCGAAATAGCCGCCGTAGACGCCCGAGGCCAGCACGCCCAGCCACAACGCCAGGCCGCCGTGCGGATGCGCCCGCCCCCGCCGCTCGGCCAGCCAGGCGTTGAGCCTGGGCTGCACCAGGACCAGCAGGCAGGCCAGCGCGATCAGCACGACGACGACCACCTCGAACACGTCGGGGTCGAGGAACAGCAGCAGGATGCCGCCGATCAGCGCGCCGAGCGCCGAGGCCGCGCCCAGGCGCACCAGACGGTCGCGCTGGCCCTGCAGCTCCACGCGGTAGCCGTAGGCGGCCGTGAAGGAGCCCGGCACCAGCCCGATCGTGTTGGACACGTTGGCGGTGACGGGATCGACGCCCACCGCCACCAGCGTGGGGAACGTGATCAGCGACCCCGACCCGACGACCGCGTTGATGGCGCCCGCCATCACCCCGGCCACGCAGACCGCAGCCAGCTCCCACCCCGTCACAAACCCTCCCTGACCCGAGAAACCCGCTCGTCGGACCGCCGTCCGGCCATGCCTACGGCCGGGGCGATGGCCCTCGCAGCGGGTCGCTCACTGGGTGTCCGAGTTTTTGGGGGGTGTGAAAAGACCGCCGAGATTTTCCAGCGCCTTGCCCATCTCCGACGGCACGATCCAGATCTTATTGGCCTCGCCCTTGGCGATCTCCGGCAGGGTCTGCAGGTATTGGTAGGCGAGCAGCTGCTGGTCGGGCTTTCCCTCATGGATGGCCTTGAAGACCATGCCGATCGCGTCGGCCTGGCCCTTGGCGCGCATGGCCTGGGCCTCGGCGTCCGCCTGGGCGCGCAGCACGGCCGCCTCCGCCTCGCCGCGCGCCCGCAACACCGAGGCCTGCTTGTCGCCCTCGGCCGCGAGGATGGAGGCCTGGCGCTGCCCCTCGGCGGCCAGCACCGCGGCGCGCTTGTCGCGGTCGGCGCGCATCTGCTTCTCCATCGAGTCCTGGATGGAGGCCGGGGGGTCGATGGCCTTGAGCTCGACCCGGTTGACCCGGATGCCCCACTTGCCGGTGGCCTCGTCGAGCACGCCGCGCAGCGCGGTGTTGATGTCCTCGCGCGAGGTCAGCGTGCGCTCGAGGTCCATGCCGCCGACGACGTTGCGCAGCGTCGTGACCGTGAGCTGCTCGACGCCGGTCAGGAAGTTGGCGATCTCGTAGGTGGCCGCCTTGGGGTTGGTGACCTGGAAGTAGATGACGGTGTCGATCGAGACGACCAGGTTGTCGGAGGTGATCACGGGCTGCGGCGGGAACGACACCACCTGCTCGCGCAGGTCGATCAGGTCCTTGATGCGGTCGATGAACGGCACCACCAGGTTGAGCCCCGGCGTCAGCGTGCGGTGGTAGCGGCCGAGACGCTCGATGATGGCCGCCGTGGCCTGCGGGATGATGCGGATCGTGCGAGCCACCGCGAAGCCCACCGCCGCGACCAGGACAAGGGCGACGATGAGCTGCTCGATGGACATGGCGACGCTCCGAAGTCGAGGGGACCGACTCCGTAGATCTTATTTGGTTTCCGCTCTCCACAGCGTCCACTCAGTGGCGAGCGACTTTATCGGCATAAATGGCGATCTAGTGCGGACGCGCGTACCAGCGGCCCTCACCGCTCCGCTCCAGCGAGAGCGGCACGCCGAACGTGTGGGAGAGATTGTCGGACGTCATCACGTGCTCCAGCGGCCCCTGGGCCACCACGGAGCCGTGCCGGAGCAGCAGCCCGTGCGTGAACCCCGCCGGCACCTCCTCCACGTGGTGCGTCACCAGCACCAGCGTCGGCGAGCGGTAGTCGCCCGCCAGCAGCGACAGACGGCGCACCAGGTCTTCGCGCCCGCCCAGGTCGAGCCCGGCGGCCGGCTCGTCGAGCAGCAGCATCTCCGGGTCCGGCATGAGCGCGCGGGCGATCTGCACCCGCTTGCGCTCGCCCTCGGACAGCGTGCCGAACCGCCGCCTGATCAGATGGGCCGCGCCCATCATGTCGATCAACTCGACGGCCCTGGTGACGTCGTTGGAGTCGTACTCCTCCGTCCAGCGGCCCATGATCGCGTACGACGCGGTCAGCACGAGGTCGATGACCTTCTCCTCGGGCGGGATGCGCTCGGCCAGCGCGGCGCTCGCCAGCCCGATCCGCGGCCGCAGATCGAAGACGTCCGCCTGCCCCAACCGCTCGCCCAGCACCTCGACCAGGCCCTCACTCGGATAGAGCAACGTGGCAGCGACCTGCAGCAACGTGGTCTTACCTGCGCCATTGGGGCCGATGACCACCCAACGCTCGTCCTCGTTGACCGTCCAGTCGATGCCGCGCAGCAGGGCCGCTCCGTCGCGCCTGACGGCGACGTCCTGGAACCGCAGCACCTGACCACCCATCCCCGATCCCTCCTTCAGGAGTCACCCACGGGACAAACCTATTGCAGGGCGAGCGCTTATCGTGGATCGGTGCGCCCTGAATCGCCTGTCTGTCCCTCCCTGGTCGCCTGGGGCAACGCCTGGCTCGCCGGTCACGTCGGCCTCGACGAGGCGGCTGACCACGTGGAAGCCGCCGGCGGTCCCGTCGTCGCGGGCGACGTTCCGTTGCGTAAATACCTCGCAGATCTCCGCGTGGGCGGCCTGCGCGAGCTGCGGCTCGCCCTGCCGGCGCCGGGCGACCCGCTGGGCCTGTCGGGCCCGGCGTCGTTCAACTCGGCCGCAGTCGACGTCGGCCAGGCCGCGATCGCCGTGGCCGACGGCCGGAACACCGGCCTGCTGCCCCTGCCGGACCACCGTGGATCGTCCTATGTCGGTGTGCGTCTGGAAGTGCACGACTCCGGCCCCGTACGCCATGACCTGCCCTCGCTCGCCGAGGCCGAGCGCGACCTGTCCGACGCGATGCGGTCGGCCACCGAAGCGCTGACCTCCGTCGACGGCCCGGTGGCCGACCGTCCCGACCGGCTGGGACAGCGCGGCGGCGAGCTGGCGCCGGGTTATCCGGCTCGCGCGCACCGCGTGGCCACCCTCGCCACGCGGCTGGCCACCGTGCTGCGCCTGGCCGACGACCGCGGCCTCACCGTCGCGCAGGTCGCGGCGCGCGGGGCAGCGCTGCGCGAGCTCGACCGTGCGGTACGCCGCGCGCTCGTGGCGGCCCACCACGCGATCTTCGAGCCGATCAGGAACCAGTAGCCGGCTCAGCCGAGGCCGTGCCGCACGGCGTAGAGCGCGGCCTGGGTGCGGTCCTGCACGCCGAGCTTCATCAGCACGTTGGACACGTGGGTCTTGACCGTCTTCTCCGCCACGGCCAGGCTCCGCGCGATCTCCCTGTTGGACCGGCCGGCCGCGATGAGCGACAACACCTCCCGCTCCCGCTCGGTCAGCGGCACCGGCCCCGACACGCCGGACGCGCCGTTGGGCGAGGCCAGCATCGCCTCCGCCGCCTCGGGCGCGAGCAGCACCTGGCCGCCGTGCACCGCGCGCACCGCCTGGACCAGCGCGGACGGATCGACGTCCTTGTAGAGGAACCCGGACGCTCCCGCCCGCATCGCGGGGCCCACGTCGGAGCGGTCGCTCACCGACGTCAGCACGACGATCCTGGTCGCCGTGCCGGTCAGCCGCTCCAACGCGCCGAGGCCGTCGAGCACGGGCATCTTCAGATCCAGCAGCAGCACGTCGGGGCAGAGCTCGCCGACCAGCTCGACGGCCTGGGCCCCGTCGCCCGCCTCGGCGACCACGGTGATGTCGTCCTGGAGGTCGAGGAACGTACGCAGCCCCTGACGCACCACCGGGTGATCGTCGGCGATCAGCACCCGGATCACGCGCCCACCTCCACGCGCACCATGGTCCCCCTGCCCGGGGCCGACTCGACGGTCATGACGCCTCCGACGGACTCGGCCCTGTCACGCATCGACGCCAGGCCAAGCCCACGCGAGTCGGCCTGCTCGAAGCCTCTGCCGTCGTCTTCGACGGTCAACACCAGCTTGCCCTCCTCGTATGCCAGGCGCACCGAGACGCGGGGCGCCTCGGAGTGCCTGAGCGCGTTGTGCAGCGCCTCCTGGGCCACCCTGAGCGCCGCCACCTCGACCGCCGGGTCCAGCGGCGGCAACTCGCCGCACTCGAACACCACCAGGGACGAGTGGAGCCGGTCGAGCATGCGCACGTGCTTGCGCAGCGTCTCCGGCAGTCCGTGCCGGTCGAGCTCGGCCGGGCGCAGCTCGACGATCACGGCGCGCAGCTCGGCCAGGGCCTCGCCGGCCAGCCGCTGGACGCGCTCCAGCTCAGGGGCGACCTTGCCGGGGGCCTTGTCGAGCATGGCCTGCGCCGCCTGGGCGGTCAGCCTGAGCGAGAACAACTTCTGCGTGACCGCGTCGTGCAGCTCGTGGGCGACCCGGTTGCGCTCCTCCAGCATGGCCAGCTCGCGGCCGCGTTCGTAGAGGCGGGCGTTGGTCAGCGCGATCGCGGCGTGCGCCGCGAAGAGCGTGAGGAGGTCCTGGTCCTCCTGCGTGAAGCCGCCGGGGGTGCGCTTGTTGGCCAGGAAGATGATGCCGAGCACCTCGTCGCCGTCGCGGATCGGGACGCCGAGGAAGTCCTTCATGACCGGGTGCGCCTTCGGCCACCACTCGAACCGCGGGTCCTCACGCAGGTCGGGCAGCCGGGCGGAGACGCCGTCGCGGAGCATCGCCCCCAGCATGCCGTGCTGCCTCGGCAGCGGCCCGATCGCGTCCCACTGCTTGTCGGTGATGCCCTCGGCGACGAACTCGGCGAACGACCCGTCGTCGTCGGGCACGCCGAGCGCGGCGTAGCGGGCGTCGAGCAGCCGCTGCGCCGAGCGGACAATGACCTGCAGCACCTCGCGGACCGACAGGTGGCGGGTGACCGCGAGCACCGCGGAGCTCACCGCCTGCAGGACTGCGTCTCGGTCGGTGGCCACGTCACCTACCTTAAGGTCCTAGGACCATGTTCCCAGGGCCGGTCCGGCCCTCAGCCCGATGTCCGCCGCACGTCGCGTTCCTAACGTCGTGGGCATGACGAACACCGCACTCATCACCGGCGCGTCCCGCGGCCTCGGCCTCGCCCTGGCGAGGTCCCTGGCAGGAGCGGGATGGAACCTCGTGCTCACCGCCCGCGGCGCGGACGATCTGGAACGGGTCGCCGCCGAGCTGGGCGCCACCGCCATACCCGGCGACGTGCGCGACCCGGCGCACGTCCGGCGGCTCGCCGGGGCCGCTCCCGAGCTGGATCTGCTGGTCAACAACGCCAGCGACCTGGGCGTGACCCCGTTGCCCCCGCTCGCGGCCTACCCGTTGGAGGCGTTCAGGGCGCTGCTGGAGACGAACGTGACCGCTCCCCTCGCCCTCATCCAGGCCACGCTGCCCGCGTTGCGGGCGGTCCAGGGCGCGGTGGTGAACGTCACCTCCGACGCCGCCACGGGCCCGTACGAGGGCTGGGGCGGTTACGGGGCCACCAAGGCGGCGCTGGAGCAGCTGTCCAACGTGCTGGCCGCCGAGGAGCCCGAGCTGCGTGTCTGGTGGGTGGACCCGGGCGAGATGAACACCCGCATGCTGGCCGACGCCGTGGGCGCCGAGGAGGCCGGCGCGGCGGCCGACCCCGCCAAGGTCGCCGCGGCGCTGCACGACCTGGTCGGCGCCCGCCCGGCCAGCGGCAAGGTGAGCCTGCAATGACCGCGTCGCTGACCGGCGCGCTGGACTTCTCGCTGCCGCCCGGCCTGTCCGCCCACGAGCCGCCGGAGGCGAGGGGGACGGCCAGGGACGCGGTACGCCTGATGGTCTCGCACGGCGACCTGGACCCCCTCCACCACCGCTTCGCCGACCTGCCGAAGCTGCTCGACCCCGGCGACCTGATCGTGGTGAACAACTCGGCGACCCTGCCGGCCGCGGTCCGGCTGGACCGGCTGGCCGTGCACTTCTCGACCGCGCGGGAGGACGGCACGTGGCTGGTGGAGCTGCGCCGCCGTACCGCGAAGGCGTCCGAGCCATACGGCGGCGGCGAGCCCGGCGAGTGGCTGCCGCTGCCGGGGCGGGCCACGTTGCGGCTGATCGAGCGGGAGACGCCGCGCCTGTGGCGCGCCGAGCTCGACCGGGACGTGAAGCGGTACCTGCGCGGTCACGGGGTGCCGATCCGCTACTCGTACGTGGAGCGGGACTGGCCGATCGAGGACTACCAGACGGTGTTCGCGACCGTGCCGGGCAGCGCCGAGATGCCGAGCGCGGCCCGGCCGTTCACCGCCGACCTGGTGGCGGCGCTCGTGGCGCACGGGATCGGTATCGCGCCGATCACCCTGCACACGGGCGTGGCCTCGCCCGAGAAGGACGAGCCGCCCTACGCGGAGCGGTACGACGTGCCCGGGCCGACGGCGCGGCTGGTGAACCTGGCCAGGGAGAACGGCAACCGGGTGGTGGCCGCGGGCACGACCGTCGTACGCGCTCTGGAGACGGCCGCCGGCGCGGACGGGCGCGTGGCCGCGTCGGCGGGCTGGACCCGGCACATCGTCACGCCTGAGCTCGGCGTGCGGGCCGTCACGGGCCTGATCACCGGGTTGCACGAGCCGCGCTCCAGCCACCTGCTCATGCTGAGCGCGATCGCGGGCGAGAACGTGCTGGCCCGCGCGTACGAGGCGGCGCTGCGGGAGCGGTATCTGTGGCACGAGTTCGGCGACACCCACCTGATCCTGCGGAGCTAGCCTGTGGCCGACGGCCTTGTGCTGCCGTCACCGGGTCTTCGCTGGCCTCGCCACCCCTCGCTGGCGCCGACATCCCCGGCCTTTGCCGACATTTTGCCGAGCGGCGACGGGCCGGTGAACCGGCGTACTCCGATGGTCACGCCCACACCCCAAAGCCCATCCTGCTTCGCGAGCATCCGAGCGGGCGCAGTACCGTGACTGGATGTGGACCAGCGCACCCTCCTGATCACGTTGAACGGCCCTGACCGCCCGGGCGTTACTTCACGGCTTTTTTCCGTTCTGTCCGGCTTTCCGGTGACCGTTGCGGACATCGAACAGGTCGTCATCCGAGGCCGGCTCACGCTCGGCGTGCTCGTCGCCTACGCCGGCGGCCCCTCCACCGGCACCGGCACGACACTCGGCGCCATGTGGACCGCCGTCGAGCGAGTGGCCGAAGACCTCGGCATGGAGGTGGAGCTGTCCACCGGCTCCCAGGCCAAGGAGCAGCGCCGCCGCGGCCGCCTGTCGGTCAGCGTGCTCGGCGCCACCCTGCAGCCGGCCGCCATCGCGGGCATCTCCGGCCGCATCGCCGCCGCCGGAGCCAACATCGACCGCATCGAACGCCTCGCCCAGTGGCCCGTCACGTGCATCGAGCTGTCGGTCTCCGGCGCCGACCCCACGTCTTTGCGGGTCGAGCTGGCCGCCGAAGCCGCCGCCCAGGAGGTCGACGTGGCCGTGCAGCGCACCGGCCTGTCGCGGCGGGCCAAGCGCCTGATCGTCATGGACGTCGACTCGACCCTCATCCAGGGCGAGGTCATCGAGCTGCTGGCCGCGCACGCGGGCTGCCTCGAGGAGGTGGCCAGGGTCACCGAGGAGGCCATGCGCGGCGAGCTCGACTTCGCCGAGTCCCTGCGGCGGCGGGTGGCGCTGCTCGAAGGGCTGCCCGCCGAGGTGCTCGACCACGTGCGCAAAGAGGTCGTGCTCACGCCGGGCGCCCGCACGCTGGTCCGCACGCTCAAACGGCTCGACTACCGCTTCGCCATCGTCAGCGGCGGGTTCACGCAGATCACCGACGGCCTGGTGGAGGAGCTCGGCATCGACTACTCCGCGGCCAACGTGCTCGAAGTGATCGACGGCCGGCTGACCGGCCGCGTGGTCGGGGAGGTCGTCGACCGTCCTGGCAAGGCGCGGGCGCTGGAGAGGTTCGCCCGCGAGGCCGGCCTGCCGATCTCGCAGACGGTGGCCATCGGCGACGGCGCCAACGACCTCGACATGATCGCGGCGGCCGGGCTGGGGATCGCCTTCAACGCCAAGCCTGTCGTACGCCAGGCGGCCGACACCGCGGTCAACACCCCCTACCTCGACTCCATCCTCTACCTGCTGGGCATCTCGCGCGACGAGGTGGAGGCGGCCGACGCCGAGGACGGCGTGCTCACGGCCGGCTGAGTCAGCCCTCCTTGGGGTCCCAGCGGGTGACCAGACGGCCCTCACCCGGCGAAAGCTCCGCCCACGGCGACTCCACCCCGATCGCCGCGAAGGCCCCGGGCCTGAACACGTAGTCGCCGCCCGCCAGCCCCAGCGCCAGCTCGTGCACGCCCGGGTTGTGCCCGCACAACACCACTGTGCCCAGCCCGGGATCACACCTGCGCACCAACTCGAGCAGCTCGTCCGGGTACGCCTCGTAGATGTCGCGCTCGTAGCTGATCTCAGCGTCGGGGAAGGCGAGCTCCGCCGTGCGCCTGGTCCGCAGCGCCGGCGAGCAGAGCACCGCCTCGGGGGTGAACCCGGCCGCCCTGATCTCGTCGCCGGCCCGCTCGGCGTCGCGCTCGCCCCGGTCGGTCAGCGGCCGCTCGCGGTCGAGCAGGCCGGCGATCTGGGCGGCCTTCGCGTGACGCAGCACAATCAAGGTCCGCACCGGTCATCCATTCCTCGTCGCCCAGGTGGCCAGCCCGACGAGCACGGCCAGGACGACCAGCATCGCCAGCAGGATGAAACCCAGGGCCTTGCCTCCGCTCGGCCGCTTGTCATCGTTCACGTGCCCAGTCTCCCATCGGGATGCTCGGGTCCCTCGACTCCCCTGGAAATCCGGATCTACCCCGGACTTCCTGTGGAAGACGTTCCCCTGGGCACTTCCTGGTGAAGCGGGCGTTGCCCCGGGAAAGGCGGGACCCCGAAATCCGAACCCGGAGAAGGCAGGACCCTGAAAGCCGAGCCCGGAGACGGCGGGACCCCGGGGAAGCGGAACGCCCGCCCCCTGAGGGAGCGGGCGTTCGCCGGTTCTGCCGGTTACGACGCGATCGGCTCCTTGTCGCGGTTGTTGTCGTTGGCCGGCTCGCTCGTCACCGACCGCCGCTTGGACACGATGATGGCCGCGACCACCACGCCCACGGCGACCACGGTGATGCCGATGCGGATGGCCGGGCTGCCCGCGTACAGGACCACCGCCGGGGCGATCAGCAGCGCCACCAGGTTCATCACCTTGATCAGCGGGTTGATGGCCGGGCCTGCGGTGTCCTTGAACGGGTCGCCGACCGTGTCGCCGATGACCGTGGCGGCGTGCGCCTCAGAGCCCTTGCCGCCGTGGTGACCGTCCTCCACCAGCTTCTTGGCGTTGTCCCAGGCCCCACCCGAGTTGGACAGGAAGACGGCCATCAGGGTGCCGCAGGCGATGGCTCCGGCCAGGAACGCGCCCAGCGGCGCATAACCGAGGGCGAACCCGACCGCGATCGGGGTCATGACCGCCAGCAGGCCGGGCGTGGCCAGCTCACGCAGCGAGTCGCGGGTGCAGATGTCGACGACCCGGCCGTACTCCGGCTTCTGCGTGCCGTCCATGATGCCCGGGTTGTTGCGGAACTGGTCGCGTACCTCGAAGACCACGCGCATGGCGGCCCGGCCGACCGCCGAGATCGCGAGCCCCGAGAAGAGGAACACGACCGCGGCGCCGATGATCAGGCCGACGAGCACGTTGGGCTGGTCGATGCTGAGGCTGAACGAGGCGAACGTGCCGAGCGTCTCCTTGACCGCCGCGCTCGCCGCGGTCAGCTCGGTTTCGACCGCCGTACGGAAGGCGCCGAAGAGCGCGGTCGCCGCCAGCACGGCCGTGGCGATCGCGATGCCCTTGGTGATGGCCTTGGTGGTGTTGCCGACGGCGTCCAGGCTGGTGAGCACGCGGGCGCCCTCGCCCTCGACGTCACCGGACATCTCGGCGATGCCCTGGGCGTTGTCGGAGACCGGGCCGAAGGTGTCCATCGACACGATGACGCCGACCGTGGTCAGCAGGCCGGTGCCCGCCAGGGCCACCGCGAACAGCGCGATCGTCACGTTGCCGAAGCCGAGCAGGAACGCGCCGTAGACCGCGCCGCCGATGATCAGGGCGGAGTAGACGGCCGACTCCAGGCCGACGCTGATGCCGGCCAGGATGACGGTGGCCGGGCCGGTGGCCGAGCTCTCGCCGATCTCGCGCACGGGACGCCGGTTGGTCTCGGTGAAGTAGCCGGTCAGCAGCTGGATGGCGCTCGCCAGCACCAGGCCGATGAGGACCGCGCCGATGGCGATGAGCCGCGGGTCGGCGGTGGACTCGACGGCTGCGCCGGTCAGGCCGCTGAAGCTGCTGGGCAGGTACCAGAACGCGGCCGCCGTGACGAGCACCGCCGAGATGGCGGCCGAGATGAAGAAGCTGCGGTTGATCGCCGCCATGCCGTTGCGGTCGCGGTCGCGCATCCCGGTGACGAAGATGCCGATGATCGCGGTGACCACACCGATCATCGGGACGATGAGGGGGAAGACGAGCCCCTCCTCGCCGAAGGCCACGCGGCCCAGGATGAGGCTGGCGACCAGCATGACGGCGTACGACTCGAACAGGTCGGCCGCCATGCCGGCGCAGTCGCCGACGTTGTCGCCCACGTTGTCGGCGATGGTGGCGGCGTTGCGCGGGTCGTCCTCGGGGATGCCCTGCTCTACCTTGCCGACCAAGTCGGCGCCGACGTCGGCGGCCTTGGTGAAGATGCCGCCGCCGACTCGCATGAACATCGCCAGCAGCGCCGCTCCGAAGCCGAAGCCTTCGAGCACGCCGGGCGCGTTGCCCTGGTAGATGAACACGACCACGGCCGCGCCGAGCAGGCCGAGGCCCACGGTGAACATCCCGGCCACGCCTCCGGTGCGGAACGCGATGCGCATGGCCCGCTTCTCGCCGGAGTCGTTGGCCGCGGCGGCGACGCGCACGTTTCCGCGCACGGCCAGCCACATGCCGATGAACCCGGTCAGCGCGGAGAACACCGCCCCGACCACGAAGAAGATCGATCGCCCGATGCGGACGTCCATCTCTCCGGGTAGGAGGAGCAGGAGGAAGGGAATCACGACGACGAAGATCGCCAGCGTGCGGAATTGGCGGGCTAGGTAGGCCGCGGCGCCTTCTTGCACGGCGCGCGCGATGTTCTGCATGCGTTCGGTGCCCTGGCCGGCGGACAGCACTTCGCGTACCAGGCCGCCGGCGACGGCCAGGGCGATAAGTGCGACCGCGGCGACCACGATCACGATGGTGAGATTGTTTCCGCTCAGGGCCAGATTGGACGCTGGCTCCAGTGCCAGCATGTGCCTGCTCATCGTTCTCCTCGGCAAGACCGGTCGTCCTGCCCGGGCGGTGCTGCACTTTTCCTCGGCGGGTGTTGCGGCACCATCCGGGTTGTGGGTGCCGCTTCCGGTTGAATCCGCGTTCCGCCGGATCACCTTGGCCGGTGCCGGGAGTCTACGCAGGCACTCCACGGATATGAAGGCTCTGAAGGCCGCTAATTGTGCAAGCGTCCAGTAAATCCCTGCCAGCAACCCGGTTTGGGGTCTGACAGGCGAAATTTCTCCTGGTTTACGGTCATGACAATGCCATGATACGTGCCGACCGAAACCAGGGAAGGCGGGGGTGAGGGCGCCTCGTCCACAGGCTGTGGACAGTCGTCCGCGAAGCGCCGGAACCGCCGCCGGCATCGGGGCCGCCGCGACTCCTGCGTCCGCCGCCCTCGATCATGGTCGTCTGTCACCAACTGTGGAGGGCTTTTACGCAGGATCTGCCGAGAAAGTACACTCCCGTCCTTGGCCTGCAAGCTGGCCGACCGGCCAGGTGAGCGCGTGAAGGTCCCGCTGAGCGCTCCCCGGGAGCTGGATCCAGCGGGCTCCGAGGACCACCGCCGGCCATAGCCGATCCCTCCCGGCATGGCGGTCAGCGACAGCGTCGGGCGTCGGGCGTCGGGCGTCGGGCGTCGGGCGTCGGGCGTCGGCGGGATGGGCCAGGGAGCCGCGTCAAGGTGTCAAGAGGGTCATGCAGGTGCTCGGCCTCGGAGTCAAATGTCCGTGTACGGCCCCAGCCCTCCGAACCCGAAGCATGCTGGAAGCGCCGCCGCTCACGTGGTCACCGTGGGGGGCGGCGGTGGCCTGGTGCGCGGGAGGCGGTGACGCGCCATGGCCCGGCGGACTCGGGCAGGCGTGAACGGAGGCCATGGTGACCGTGCGCCGTGACGGCGGGGCATCCCGTGCGGGTCAGTCGGCGTCTCCCTGGAGGCCCTGAGCCATGGTCGGCGGGTGGGTCTCGTTGGCTTGCCGTAACAGGATGGAAGGTTTGTTGCTGGGCGCCAGAAAGGCGCCCAGCGGCCAGGCGGCGCAAGGCACCCGCACGGAACCGATCACGCGCCGTTGGCGGCAGGCCAGCTCATCCGGATGTTGGTGCCCTTCGGACCCGGGAAGACCTCGACGTCGTCGGCCAGGCCTTCGATGACCGCTATGCCGAAGCCCGACATGAACGAGTCAGAAAGCATGCCCAGGTCGAGGGGTTGTTCCGGCTTGATCTCATCGCTGGGGGCGTGATCGCTGACCGTGACCTCGAAGCGTCCGGAGTCGTCACGCAGCTCGATGCGGATGGGTTCGCCCGGACAGTGGGCGCGATGCACCTCGACCGCCCGGGAGCATGCCTCACCCACGGCGAGCCTGACCTCGTCCAGCAGGGACTCCTCCACGCCGGTGCGGCGGGCGATCGCCGTGGCCACCAGCCGTGCGGTCCGCACATGCGCGGGGAGAGCGCTGAACGTCAGCTCGACGGTAGCCATGCTACTTGTCTTTGCCGTGAGCTTCCTTGGCCTCGTCGACCGAAGCGTAAATCCCGAAGACCTTGGTCAGTCCGGTGATCCGGAAGATCTTGAGGATGCGCTCCTGCGTGCAGACCAGCTCGAGCGAGCCGTCGTGCGCGCGAACCCGCTTGAGCCCACCGACCAGGACGCCCAGCCCAGTGGAGTCAAGGAAGTCGACCTTCTCCATGTTGACGAGAAGGTGGAAGTTGCCCTTGTTCACCAGGTCGATGAGGAGCTCACGCAATCTCGGCGCCGTGTAGACATCGATCTCACCCTCGACCTCCACGATGGTGAGTCGGTCTTCGGTGCGGTGATCCAACTTCAGATCCACAGATCCTCCAGCGCCTCGCCTGCGAAAGTAGTCTTACGGGCCTGGCAATCTGGAGCGTGGCCCCAGACTGTCCGACCCTGACGCGCGGCATTCAACCACGTGCCTGGCTTGTGTCTATACGAAATCACGATTCCCGGCGACTTTGCCCACCGATGCAAGACTGGAAACAGTGACTTCCACCGCATCCTCCCCAGAACAGGCAGGTCCACTCCTCCACCACCTGCTTGGTGTTCCCGCACGTCATGAGCGCGTCACTCATGTGGAGCATGTTCCAGCACGTCAGGCGGGTCAAGCCCGATGGCCCAAATGGACGTCTGAAGTCTTTGTTACGCGCTTGGCGAACCGCGGGGTCACAGGACTCTGGCCACACCAGTACGAGGCCGCCGACCTGGCATTCCGTGGCCGAAACGTGATCATCTCGACGGGAACGGCGTCCGGGAAGTCGCTGGCGTACCTCACTCCCGCGGTCACGGCGTGCCTGGACGGCGGGACGGTCCTGTACCTGACGCCGACCAAGGCCCTGGCCGCCGACCAGCTGCGCACCCTGCGCGAGCTGCGCATCACCAAGGTGCGGGCCGCCACGTTCGACGGCGACACTCCGTTCGAGGAGCGGAAGTGGGTACGCCAACACGCCAACTACGTACTGACAAACCCCGACATGCTGCACCGTGGCATCCTGCCCCGCCATGCCCAGTGGTCGTCGTTCTTTCGCCGGCTGCGCATGATCGTCGTGGACGAATGCCACGGCTACCGCGGCGTCTTCGGCTCCCATGTCGCCCAGATCCTGCGCCGCCTTCGCCGGGTGTGCGCACGATACGGCTCCGACCCCACGTTCCTGCTCGCCTCGGCGACGGCCAGCGAGCCGGGGGCGTTCGCGAAGAGGCTGACGGGGCTTGAGATGCACGAGGTGACCGTTGACGCCTCGCCCAAGGGGTCGACGACCATCGCGTTGTGGGAGCCGCCTCTGACGGACCTCCGGGGCGAGGGAGGGGCGCCCGTACGGCGCACGGCCACGGCAGAGGCGGCCGACCTGCTGGCGGACCTCGTTCTCGCCGACATCCGCACACTCGCCTTCGTCCGCTCGCGCCGCGGCGCGGAAACGGTGGCGCTGTCCGCCCGGGCCAAACTCGCCGACGTCGCCTTCTCCCTCACCACACCCACCGACCACCACCCTCTGGCGCCCGGCTCATCCACCACGACCAACCCCCACAACCCCGCACCAGGAGAACCCGAGGACCTCGCACACCACACCCCCACACCCGGCCCGCCCAGCAAACCCGACCACCACAACTCAGCACCGAGCTCACCCAACGACCTCGACCACCACGCCTCAGCGTCCGGCCCGCCCGGCGAACCCGACCACCACGCCCTCAGCCGGGCGGCGAGCCTCATCACCCCCGGAGAGCCTGTGGACGAGGGCGGGGCTGATGAGGGGGATCTACCCGAAAGGGGTTCGCTCGGGTGGTCGATCCCGGACACCTCCGACTGGGCAAGCCTCCCCGACAAGATCGCCGCCTACCGGGCCGGCTATCTCGCCGAAGACCGCAGGCTCCTCGAGAATGCGCTCCGCGCGGGCACGATCATGGGCCTGGCCACCACGAACGCCCTCGAACTGGGCGTGGACGTCTCCGGTCTCGACGCCGTGCTGATCGCCGGCTGGCCGGGCACCCGGGCCTCGCTCTGGCAGCAGGCGGGCCGGGCGGGCCGGGACGGCCGGGACGCACTCGCCGTGCTGATCGCCCGGGACGATCCCCTCGACACCTACCTGGTGCACCACCCTGATGCCCTGTTCGGCCGGCCTGTGGAAGCGATCGTCCTCGATCCGGACAACCCGTACGTGCTGGGCCCGCACCTCTGCGCCGCGGCCGCCGAGATCCCGCTGGCCGAAGACGACCTGCCCGTTTTCGGCGACACGACCCCGGCCGTCCTGGAAGACCTGGTCGCCCAGAATCTGCTCAGGAAACGTCCGGCGGGTTGGTTCTGGACCAGGCGCGAGCGGGCCACCGACCTCGCCGACATCCGTGGCGGCGGGGGCTCTCCCATCCAGGTCGTGGAGTCGTCGACCGGCCGCCTGCTGGGCAGCGTGGACGAACCCTCCGCCCACACCGCGGTGCACACCGGCGCGGTCTACCTCCACCAGGGCGAGACCTTCGTCGTGGAACTCCTCGATCTGGAAGCTGGGGTCGCCCTGGTCTCCAGCGCAAGCCCCGACTACACCACGTTCGCCCGGGACATCACTGACATTTCCATCCTTGGCACCCAACGCTCCCATGCCCTGGGCCCGGGCACCCTGCACTTCGGCGAGGTGGAGGTGACCCGGCAGGTCGTCTCCTACCTCAAGAGACGCCTGCAGTCGGGCGAGATGCTCGGCGACGAGCCCCTGGACCTGCCTCCTCGGACCCTTCGTACCCGTGCGGTCTGGTGGACGCTGCCCGCGTCCGCGGTGGCCCCACTCGCCGAAGCCGGCATCGACCTCGGCGGAGCCGCCCACGCCGCCGAGCACGCCTCGATCGGCCTGCTCCCCCTGTTCGCCACCTGCGACCGCTGGGACATCGGCGGCGTCTCCACCGAGTTGCACGCCGACACGGGCCTGCTCACGGTCTTCGTGTACGACGGCCACGAGGGCGGCGCGGGCTTCGCCGAACGCGGCTACGCCCGCGCGACGGACTGGCTGACGGCGACGCGCGAGGCCATCACCTCATGCGAATGCGACCGTGGCTGCCCTTCCTGCATCCAGTCCCCGAAATGCGGCAACGGCAACGAACCCTTGGACAAACGAGGCGCGATCCGCCTCCTCGACACCCTGCTGACCCAGCACTCGACATCCTGCTGACCCAGCAAGAGAGCATCTTGCTCGGGTGGGCTCAACTGTCGCCGCCCCTGTGCCTGCGACCAGCGAAAGCGCGCTCATTCTTGTCGTCGTCGCCTTCGTCTGCGGCCCAGAAATCGGCAGAGCCCGGCTGCGGCCGTTCCCAGAACCCGCTGTCCTCCATGGCTTTGGGCGACGGCGGAAGGTAGTCGTCCCAGTGGTCTTCGATACGGACGGCGGGCGGGGCGATGGAGGCCGAACCCTCGGGCACGTCTGTCACGGCCGAACTAGGCAGGGCGATCCGCATGGGCTCCTGCCGGGTGCCTTCCGCGTCGCGTACTCCCCGAACGTCGTCCACCTCGATCTGGACGGATATCTCCTTACGCGCCGGATCGGATCGGGGGAACGCGGCGGCCCGTTCCGCGGGCGTATCCCGAGACCGTTCCGGCTTCGCCGACTGTTGATGCTCTGCGGGCTGCTCGGTCCGGGAATGATCGGGTACGCGCGTCTTCGCCACGGCCAGGATCACCGTGGGCCGCCGCCGGAGCGGCGTCGCGGCAGGCTGGATGCTGTCATCGCTCTCCGTGGCCTGCGTACCGCCTCCGGCGAAAGCAGGGCCGGCGCGCGTGGCCACGGTCACCTGCGCGGGCGTTGCTGCGGCCCCATCACCGGCAAGCGCCCGCCGGCGCGCCCAGGCGCCCGCGTGCGCGCCGAGCAGGAGCAACAGGAGGCCGGCCGCCACGTAGAGGCCGTACTGTCCGATGTTCCCCAGCGGCGAATCGCTCGACTGCGCCCGCACGCCGCCGGTCGTCACGGGCGCGGTGTCCGTGCCGTCCCTGGCTCCGGACGGGACGAGCCCGCCCGACTCGTCGTCGGCTGTCGGGATGGGCAGGTTGCCGTCAGCGTCGGTGTCGGGGATGTCGGGCAACTTGGAGGTCGTCGGGTTACGGGTCGTCGGCTTGTCCGCAGGCAGGGGCTGCCTCTTGGCGGGCAGGGTCGGCAGCGCGTCGACATTCTTGCCGTCTCGGTTCTTCGGCGTCTGTTTGGTGGTCTTTTTCGGCTTAGCTGTGGGTTTTGCGGAGAAAGCGAGGTAAGCGGAGGCCGACGGGTCCGACCCGATCGAGCCTCCTTCGCCGTCGCCCCTGAAGGCCTTGACGGTGAACCCCACCCGCTGCCCTTCCGCCCTGGCGGGCACCGCGAGCGCCGCCCTGCACGAGGAGCCCGCACACGCGCCGTCGGCGGGCAGCCTCCCGACGATGCCCGTCAGCGTGTTGGAGACCTCGTAGGACTGCAGATCAGGCTCGGAGCCCTTGGTCCAGGTGACGAGAACCTTGTCGGCGCCCTGCCTCGCCACGTTCACGTTGCCCGGAGTCTCGGCCGGCCGTCGCAGCTTGAACGTGCTGGTGGCGTACTCCCTTCCGGTGAGCTCTCCCTTGAGAGTCACGGTGAAGGGGCCGTTGGGGGCGTCCCTCGCGTCGAACGTCCCGGAGAGTGTCTGGTTGGCGCCGCCTCCGGCGACCTTCTGACGGGGGGTGGCCGGACCTTCGACGTACAGGCCCATGTTGAGCTGGATCATCCCCGTACGGGCGGAGACAGTGACGGACGAGCCCGAGATCACCTGACCGTCGGCGGGCGACGTGATCTGCCCGGACGTGTCGGCCCGCTTTGACGTGCCGGCCTGTCCGGTCGCGGAGGCGGCCCGCGCGGATCCGCCCAGCGCGACGGACACCGCCACCATCACTCCTGCGGCCACCACTTTGCCGACTACCGTCACGACGCTTCCCTCCATCGAGAGCCTCGCGTCGCCCGACCGCCCTTCGGGGGCGTTCACGCGACGACCGGAAGTGCAGTCCGCCCGGCCGATACGGTCACCGACCGCCCCCGGACCGCACCCTAGCGACTTGATCAGAGCTGTCACAGAGCCCTGCCGCATATGGCATGAACCGAGGGTAAGCGGGACCTTACGGGAACTGCGCAACTCTTGGACACTGCGTCTAAGAAGTCGTAACGGGATCGCGACATTGCTCCCGTAAGCCACACTCACCACTTAGCAGCAAAGTCACCCTTTTGCTCACTCACGCATATTTGTGCAAATAGCCAAAATTACGACTCACCGCTTAAGTAAGGGCAGGTCATCCATATCAGTCACATCGCAGGGCCTGCCGGGGCCACGGTCGCGGTGCCCGCACGGGATCTGCCGGTCAGGGTGCGGGTGCCGGCGATCGGCAGGGAGATCGACAACGAGGTCCAGACGTCGGCGATCTCGTTACGGATCTCGCAGCGGGCGAGTTTGACGCCGTTTCGGGCAGCGATGGCCGACGCCCGCAAACAGGCGCCCTCCGGGTCGGCCAACGCCATTTCGGCCGCCGCCAGGGCGCTGAGGTCTGCGGCGCTGCTGACCCGGTGGCCGGCCACGCGTACGGAGCCCACCGTGGCGAACGCCGTGGCGACGGCCATCAGAAGACCCATGAGTGCGACGCCCCACAGCGTGGCCGAGCCGCGTTCCTTGTTATTGATATTTACTCCTCGGCGCCGCCGGTCTGATGCCTGCACGGCTCCGCTCAGGGGACTGAACGGTGTGGTTCGGTGTCGGCCGTGGCCGTGGCGGACACGTGGACGGCGGGCAGTGACGCGCCCCATGCCGGGCGCACCTCGACGGTGATCTGCACCTTGGTCAGATCGATGTCACGAGACACGGCTATCCGCGCGTCGGCACGGGTGGCCGCCCTGGCGCGATCGCGGACCTGGCTCAGTGGTTCGCCTCTGGCCGCTGCCCGGGCGGCCGCGCGGGCAGCGTCCACGCATTCGAGCTGGGCGCCGACCGCTTGGATGGCCCACAACGCGGCAGCCAGGACGACCATGAGAGCGGGCAACATCGCGGCGGTCTCGGCCGTCACCGAGCCCCGCGATGCCGACCGTCTCCTGCCCACGGCGATCCGCCCGGGGCGGCGGCTCATTTGCCGGTCGTCTTGAGTGCCCGGTCTATGAGGGAGGTCAGCATCTCCTGCACTTCCGGACTGCTCACGACCTTGAACAGGAGCGCGGCGAAGGCGCAGGCCGCGATGGTGCCCACCGCGTATTCGGCCGTGGACATTCCTCGTTCGCGGTTGGCCAGTGCGTGGTGAAACCATCTGTTGGATCGCCACCGCGAGCGCGCTCCGGCGGCTTCCCTGACGGAGGAAGCCGGCGAGTTGCCTGGTGCGGTGTCGGCGGGCCTCGGCTGGGTGTCCGAGGGGGCGCTGACGAGCGTCGGCGAGGTGCTCGGGTCCGGACGGGCGGGCGTCGATGCGTCGCCGCGTGTGGTGCCGGAGAACACGGACACTGGCAGGTCCCCCGGCAGCGCACGGGCAGGGGGCGACGAGTCGCCGGGGGTGGGGTGGGAGCGGCCCGACACAGCAGGGGCAGAGCTCGACGGGTCGGCGGGTGGGAAGGAGGTCGACGTTGGCGGGGCGGCCGTCGCGGTGCCGGCTGTGTGGCCGGTAGAAGGTGTGTGGCCGGTGGCGGGAATGCTGCGGGCCCAGTGGGCTGTGTGGGGGCGTGGTGCGGTCGCTGCTGGCGTGAGGGTGGAACCATGCATCGGGCCTCCAGGTGGGTCGGAGCCGGGGTCTTGCCCGGCGGGAGTCCAAGGTTCGCCGAAGGGCTCTGCGGCCAGTGGACCGAGCGCGGTTCTGTGGACAAGGGCCACCTTAGAGGTGGGCCTGTGGATAACCGGTCCTGACGAGGTCCCGGCCTTGGGGATGGAAGGGACAGAACCTGCTGCACGGCGAACCGTCGTGTCCGGCTCGCCCCTGGCGGGACGGGCGAGTCACGCCACGAGCGGGTCTGTCTTACCAACCATCCGAGGTGAATGGCAGGCTCGCGCGGGCATGGCGAACGTGGCGGCCGCTCGCATATGCCGGGAGATGTACGTCAAGGCAGGACGATTGCGGACGCCAGGCCGACTATCACCGGGACGATGCCGAGCAGGACGAACGCCGGCAGGAAGCAGAGACCCAGCGGTGCCACGGCCTTGACGCCGACCTGCCTGGCCGAGGCGACGGATCCGGCTCTGGCGGCCTCTCGGGCGTCGTCAGCCAGGCGGGTCAGGACATCGGCCACCGGCGCGCCGCTTTGAGCCGCCCGGCCCATCGCCCGGCAGAGCCCGCCCATCGCGGGGTTTCCGGCGAGGGCCGCCCACGTGGTTTCCGGGTCGGCGCCCAGGCGCAGCCGGCTGCTCACCCAGCCCAGCCTCCGGCCGAGCGGACCGCCGATCGTACGGCCTGCGATCTCGGTGGCCGCGCTCACCGGGCGGCCGGCGAGCAGGCACGCGGTCATCAGGTCGGCGGCGAAAGGCAGGTCGGCGGCCATTCGCTCGCGGTCTTGCCGCGCCTGCTGCGGCTCTTGCCTGTGCAGGAACACCGCGACCGCGGCGACGGTCAGCACGCCGGCGATGATTCCAGTGGCTCCGACTCCGAACAGGAGGGTGGCCATCAACCCCGCGCAGGTGGCGGTGACTGCGGTCTTGCGGGTCATCCGTTTCGGGGGCTCGTGGGAGGGGTCGAGCCAGGCCGGCGCGTCTTCGGTCTGGCTGCCGGGAAGCTCGTCGGGAGGGCGTAGCCGGGCCAGGCGCCCGGCCGGGGTCATCGGGGAGAGCCACAACCACGCGGCCAGGCCGGCGGACAGGGCGGACAGCAGCGGAAACATCGGTGAGATCCGTTCGGTCGTGTACGAGCGAGGATGACGTCAGGACTCAGCCCGGGGCCTGCCCGAGAGCGCAGCGGGGCTCAGCTCTGTGCCCGGGCGGCCATGCGGTTGGTCCACCACAGGCCGCACGCGTCGAGGGCTACCCCCGCCACCAGGCACATCAGGCCCGGCAGGCTGCCGAGCAGGAAGGTGAGGGGGCGCATGCCGAGGGCCGCCGCCATGAGGAGACCGAGGGCCGGGAGCGCGGCCAGCATCTTCGCCGTCGTGCGAGGCCCGGCCAGTTGCGCGGCGACGTCCTGACGGTGGGCCTGTGCCGCGCGTAACGTGCTCGCCACCCGATCGACCAGGGCGGACAGGCCGGCGCCCACGGTGACGCCGACCTCCCAGCAGGTGGCAAGCCGGCGCAGGCCCTCGCCTCCTTGCGGCGGGGCCGCGGCGATCAGTGCCGCGGGGACGTCGCCGCCGTCTCGCGCCGCGGCCACGACCGGGCGCAGGGTCTCCGGGTCGGGGAAGTCGACCGATGCCAGGGCCCTGGTCAGGGCCTCTCCGGGGGTGCGGCCGGCGGACAGCTCGGCCGACAGGGCCTGGCACAGCTCGATGGACGCGCTGCGCCAGGCGTCGGCGTGCCGGGCCGGGTGAGTACGGGTCAGCAGCCGGCCGAGCGAGCGCCACCGCGGCCCGGCCGGGCCCTCGGTCAGCCTGCTCAGGCGGGTCGTGGCGAGGTCCGGGCCGGTCCACATCCACACGGCGCACGCCGTGCACACAGCGGCGGCGATCAGCGCGCTGCTCATGTCAGAGCCCTCCGGGCCAGGGCCTCGTGGCCGGGGCCGACGTGGGTGTGGCCGTCGGCGTCGAAGGTCAGGGCGGGGATCGACTCGACGAGGCCGGTCGGGGTCCTGGTGAGCAGGCAGATCTCGGCGATGCGCCGGCGTCCGTCGGGGCGGTCGCGGGTCAGGTGGACGACCGCGTCGAGCGCGGCCGCCAGCTGGCTGTGCACGGCGTCCCTGCTCAGGCCCGCCGCACAACCCAGCGCCTCAAGCCGGGGCGGTACGTCGGCCGCGGTGTTGGCGTGGAGCGTGCCGCAGCCGCCCTCGTGCCCGGTGTTGAGGGCCGCCAGCAGATCCACCACCTCCGATCCGCGCACTTCACCGACCACCAGGCGGTCAGGACGCATCCGCAGCGCCTGGCGTACGAGATCGCGCAGGCCCACACCGCCCGCGCCCTCCAGGTTGGCCGGGCGGGTCTCCAGGCGAACCACGTGCGGGTGGACCGGGCGCAGCTCGGCAGAGTCCTCCACCAGCAGAAGGCGCTCGCCCGGGTCGGCCAGGGAGAGCAGGGCCGACAAAAGCGTGGTTTTTCCAGTGCCTGTGCCGCCGGTCACGAGGAAGGCGAGTCTGGCGGTCACCATGGCGGACAGCACGGGGATCGCGGGTGGGGTGATGGTGCCGGCTGCGACGAGGTCGGACAGGGTGAACGTGCGCCGGGGCGGCAGGCGTAGCGAGATGCAGGTGCCGCCGGACGCCACGGGCGGGAGCACCGCATGGAGGCGCACGCCGCCCGCGAGCCGGGCGTCGACGTGGGGGCAGGCGTCGTCGAGGCGTCTCCCGGCGGCGGCCGCCAGGCGCTGGGCCAGCCTGCGTACGGCGCCGTCGTCGGAGAAGGTGACCGACGTGCGGCGCAGGCCGCCGCCCTCGTCGATCCACACCTCACGCGGGCCGTTGACCAGGACGTCGGTCACCTCGGGTCGGGCCAGGAGCGGCTCCAGCGGGCCCGCGCCCATCAGGTCGGCGCAGAGGGCTCTGGCCACGGCGAGGATCTCCGCGTCGCCGTAGACGGCCTTCTCCGCTCTGAGCGCGACCGCCACCTGGGCGGCGCTGGGCTCGGCGCCCGTGCGGGCAAGGCGTACCCGAACCGCCTCCACCAGCTCGGGCGAGACCAGGGGCGTCATGCCGGGAGGAGGTCGCGCAGCAGCGAGGAGCACAGGGCGCCGAGCACGGTGCGGGGGCCCAGTCTGGGCAGCTCGCCCCGGTTGAGTGTGGCGGTGAGGCGCGGCTGGTCGGGCAGGCTGCCGGCGGCGGGGATGCCGAGGGATCCGGTGGCCATGTCGTCGTCCAGAACTCCCGGGCGCAGGACGGCCCGCAGATCCGAGGTGTGCTTGCGGGCCTCGCCCAGCACCTGGGCCGCGGAGAGGACGCCGCGCACGTCGGCCGTGGCCACGAGCAGTGTGGTCTTCGCCCTGGTGAGGGCCTCGACCGCGGCCGGGTCGAGGTGGCGGGGAAGGTCGGCGACGATCAGGTCGAAGCCGCGCCTGCCCGCCTCCAGGACCGAGCGCATGGCCTGGGCCGGGATCGCCGCCACCTCGCCTCTGTGAAAGGAGAGGACCGCCAGGTCGCCGAACGACGGCAGCGCGGCCTGCAGCGCGCTGGCGCTGATGCGGCCCTGCCTGGCCACGAGGTCTCCCCAGCGTGCGCCCGGCGCCTCCTCGTGGCCGAGCAGCGCGTCGATGCCGCCGCCCAGCGGGTCGGCGTCGACCAGCAGCGTGCGGAAGTGATCGCCTGAGGCGCGCAGCGCCAGGCAGGCCGAAAGCACGCTCGCGCCCGCTCCGCCGCGCCCGCCGATCACGCAGATCAACGCCCCGGAACGGGGGTCGGGCTCCATGGCGTCGGCCAGCCGCTCCACCAGATGGCGCTCGTCGTTCGGGAGGGCCACGACGGATTGGGCGCCCACGGCGACGCATTTTCGCCAGGCGTCGAGGTCGTCCGGATCTCGCGTCACGAGCAGGATCTGGTCTCGGGCCGGGAGTGAGGCCGCGGCCACCGCGTCCGCCTGGTCGGCGCCCACCGCGATCAGCGGCGCGAGGTTCCAGTAGGGGCGGGCGTGGGCGGGGACGTGGGCCACGTCGAGGTGGGCGCCGGCCGCGGCCGCGATGCGGACCAGGTCGTCGAGCAGAGCGTGGTCTTCGGTGATCACCAGGGGACGGTGCATCGGGGGCCTCCTGCGTGGGTGGGAGGCCCTACCTTGCTGGAGGCGGCGAGGGCGCCGGCCGGGCGAACGCGATTCTGTGGATGGAGACGCCGCAGGCCCATAAGCCTGTGGATAGAGCCGCCGCCTGCCCATGAGGCTGTGGACGAAGGCCCGGCGGTCCGTAAGGCCGTGGGAAGCACGCTAGGCCCGGGAGTTGCGGGCGGAGGTGGGAAAAGGGGCGACCCCCGCCGGGGGGGAGAGCGGGGGTCGCCTGACCGGTCCGGCTCCGGGGGGGTAGAGCCGGTCCCGTTTCAGAAGAAAGCTTTCATCACTTCACCAGCACCTGGCAAGGCACTTGCAAACGCACGGCATGCACGGTCTCCCCAGTTTCTGGTGATACCACCGTATGCTGCCCGATCGACTCGAGTTTCGTCGAGGAGCAATCCTGCATTTTCGCCAAATTTTTTCGCTGCGACATAACGATCACATAAAGACAATCACTCTCCGTGATCACCGCGACTCGGTAACCGGATCGGCGCGGGACGCCCGCGACACGCCCATCGCCGGGCAAAGGTCTTGCTCCAAGGGGTTCCCAACAGGGCACATCCGTCGTAGAAAGGGGTTACGGACCACTTGTCCGGGTGCATCAGCCGGGTACCCACGCGCGACCAGCCGCGGGAGGCGCGTCGTGACGGGCTTGACCCGCTCCGACGGATACAGGTGCACGCTTGGTAACCCGGTGTGATGCACCGGCGGCGGCGTCTCTTGACGGAGACGCCGTCAGCTATGTCGGATTCGCCCCAAAGCATCTCCCCAAGCGTCTCCGCAGGAACCCGTCAGCCTCTCTGCATGGCCTCGCAGATGGCCGTGGTCTCGCGCGCTCCGAGGGTTACCGCGGAGGCACATTGTTGTACCCACCGGCTCACGCCCTCCGGCGTGCCGCTCACGTACGCCCGCAGCCCCTCCGCGTACGGCACCTCCAGCCGCCCCACCTCGACGGCGACCAAAGACTTGGGATCGAGCCCGAATTCGACCAGCGTCAGCCGTTCGGCCGCACGCGCCACGACCCCGTCGGCCGTGCCGAAGGGCCGCAGCACGGCCAGCTCCGCGTGGATCACGGCGGCCAGCACGATCGCGGGCGCGCTCGTGGGCCGTTCGAGCAGGCCCAGCATGGCCTCCATGCGGGTCGCCGTCTCGCCGGCGGTCGGCGCCGCGCCCAGGCCCAGAGGGTCGGGGACCGTGTCGAAGGTGCGCGGCCGGCCGAGAGCGGCTTCCGGCGCGAGACCGGCGGCCGCCACGGTGTGCAGCCGTGCCAGTACCTGCCGGGGCGCCTTCCGCCAGGTCGGGCCCATGCGGCCCAGCTCCGCGGACGCGCGCAGCGCCCCCTGGACGAGTGGGTCGTGCACCTCGTCACGGCGCAGGGCGTCAAGGGACACGTCCACGCCTTCGAGCGCGGCCGACGCGCGCGCCCCGCGCAACGACGACTCCGCGGACACGGCAGGGCTCGCCCGGCGCAGGACACGGTGGCGATAGAGCCGGTCGACGGCCTTGCGCGCCTCGTCGACCGCCTCGGAAACACCGGGGAACCGCGCGATGACGGTCAGGGGGTCACTCACGGAACCCGACCCTACCTGCGGGTAATGCGCGCCCCGCCACCGCGGCGCGGTGACCCAGCGTGCTCGCGACCGGACGGCATGACGCCCGCAAGGGGAGAAAGCCCCGGCAGCAGCCCGGCTCCAGGGGGCCTATAAATCCCCGAACCACCCTCCGCCACACCTGGGCGATCGCGCCGGCGCGTATTCTTCGGATTTCAGGATGACAACGTTTTAATTGCGTTTGTCATGCAAGTGGGTAAGTACGAACGCCCACGGAGCCGGACGGTACAGACCTGTCTAGACCTCTTGTGTACGGAGGTCGTGAGCTGGTGAAGTGGGACACGACCTATCCAATCTGGCCATAGAAGGAGCACGAGGTGGCCCCGGAGACCCCTGGTAACGAAACCCAGGCGCTGTCCAACCTGCTGCAGGAGAACCGCCGGTTCGCACCTCCGGCCGACCTGGCGGCGGCCGCGAACGTGACCGCCGCCGCATATGACGAGGCCGCCGCCGACCGCCTCGCTTTCTGGGAGGGCACAGCCGAGCGGCTGACCTGGGCCAAGAGGTGGGACAAGACACTCGAGTGGAACGCGCCGTTCGCCAAGTGGTTCGTCGGCGGCGAGCTCAATGTGGCCTACAACTGCGTCGACCGGCACGTCGAAGAGGGACGCGGCGACAGGGTCGCCTACCACTGGGAGGGCGAGCCCGAGGGCGACACCCGCACCCTCACCTACAACGACCTGAAGGCCGAGGTCAGCAAGGCCGCCAACGCCCTCCACGAGCTCGGAGTGCGTAAGGGCGACCGGGTCGCCATCTACATGCCGATGATCCCCGAGCTGCCGATCGCGATGCTGGCCTGCGCCCGCATCGGGGCCGTGCACTCGGTCGTGTTCGGCGGGTTCTCGGCCAGCGCGCTCAAGAGCCGCATCGACGACGCGGACGCCAAGCTCGTGATCACCGCCGACGGCGGCTACCGCCGCGGCAAGCCGAGCGCGCTCAAGCCCATCGTGGACGAGGCCGTCGCCGAGTGCCCGCAGGTCGAGAACGTCCTCGTCGTACGCCGCACGGGCCAGGACGTCGCCGTCTCCGACAAGGACCTGTGGTGGCACGACGTGGTCGACCGCCAGAGCGACCAGCACACCGCCGAGCCCCACGGCGCCGAAGACCCGCTCTACATCCTCTACACCAGCGGCACCACGGGCAGGCCCAAGGGCATCCTGCACACCTCGGGCGGCTATCTCGCGCAGACCGCCTGGACGCACCACGCGGTCTTCGACCTCAAGCCCGAGACCGACATCTACTGGTGCACGGCCGACATCGGCTGGGTGACCGGCCACTCCTACATCGTGTACGGCCCCCTCGCCAACGGCGCGACCAGCGTCATCTACGAGGGCACCCCCGACACTCCGCACCGCGGCCGCTTCTGGGAGATCGTGCAGAAGTACAAGATCACGATTCTCTACACGGCGCCCACGGCGATCCGGACGTTCATGAAGTGGGGCGACGACATCCCCGCCAAGTACGACATGTCCAGCCTGCGGGTGCTGGGCTCCGTCGGCGAGCCGATCAACCCCGAGGCGTACGTCTGGTACCGCGAGAACATCGGCCGCGACCGCTGCCCCGTCGTGGACACCTGGTGGCAGACGGAGACCGGCGCCATCATGATCAGCCCGCTGCCGGGCGTGACCTCGGCCAAGCCGGGCGCCGCGATGCGCCCGCTGCCGGGCGTGGTCGCCGACGTGGTCGACGACCAGGGCACCAGCGTCCCCAACGGAGGCGGCGGCTTCCTGGTGGTGCGCGAGCCGTGGCCGGCGATGCTCCGGACGATCTGGGGCGATGACCAGCGCTACATCGACACCTACTGGAGCCGGTTCGAGGGAATGTACTTCCCCGGCGACGGCGCCAAGAAGGACGACGACGGCGACCTGTGGCTGCTCGGCCGCGTGGACGACGTCATGCTGGTCTCCGGCCACAACATCTCCACCACCGAGGTGGAGAGCGCGCTGGTCAGCCACCCGAAGGTGGCCGAGGCGGCCGTGGTCGGCGCGACCGACCCGGTGACCGGCCAGGCCATCGTGTCGTTCGTGATCCTGCGCGGCGCCGCGGAGGAGAACGACGACATCGCCACCGAGTTGCGCAACCACGTGTCCAAGACGCTCGGCCCGATCGCCAAGCCGCGCCAGATCCTGGTCGTGCCCGAGCTGCCCAAGACACGGTCCGGCAAGATCATGCGCCGTCTCCTGCGCGACGTCGCCGAGAACCGCAGCATCGGCGACGTCACCACGCTGGCCGACAGCACGGTGATGGACCTGATCTCGGAGAAGCTCCCGTCCGCGAAGTCCGAGGACTGAGGTAAAAGCAGGGGCGCATGTTTCCGTGACGGAAGCATGCGCCCTCTGCGTACGCCCAAGCGGCACAAGCGTTATCTTGGCTGATCGGGTAGTTCTGGGAGTGATGGCGAGGCTCGCCCCCAGCGCGTCGCTGGATGATGTTTGACACGGCCACCAGGCCTCGATAGGAGACGTTCATGCCGCAGACTCCCGAGGAAGAATCCCTGGGCTCGCTGATCGCCCGGGCGAGCGATCACATCTCCGAACTCGTCCGTTCAGAGATCAAGCTGGCCAAGGCCGAGTTCAGGTTCGACGCCAAGCGGGTCGGCATGGCGGGGGGCATGTTCGCCGCCGCCGCCTTCATGGCTCATCTGTGCCTGATCCTCGCCTCGTTCACGATCGCCTACGTGCTGGCGCAGTGGATGCCTCAGTGGGCGGCCTTCCTCATCGTGACCGTGTTCTACCTGCTGGTCGCGGGTCTGCTGGTGTTCATCGGGATCCGCCGGCTCAAGGGCCTGGCCGGAATGAAGCGCACCACCAGGTCGATCAAGGGCCTGAGGGAGATCGCCACCCCGGAGGACCAGACGCTGCCCGCGCTCACGCCTGATCGCGAGCCGGTGACGCGTGATGGCGCCTGACGAGTCGGTCGTTCAGATCGAGGGGCCCTGGACGCACCGCTCGGTGCACGCGGGCGGCACCCGCTTCCACGTCGTGGAGGCGGGGCACGGGCCTCTGGTGATGCTGCTGCACGGGTTCCCGCAGTTCTGGTGGACGTGGCGCCACCAACTCGAAGCGCTGCCCGCCGCCGGCTATCGGGCGGTCGCGGTCGACCTGCGCGGCTACGGCGGCAGCGACAAGCCGCCGCGCGGCTACGACCTGCCGACGCTGGCGGCCGACGCGACGGGGCTGATCCGGGCGCTCGGCGAGTCCGGCGCGATCGTGGTGGGGCACGACTGGGGCGGGCTGCTGGCCTGGACGATGGCCGTGCTGGAGCCGAAGTGCGTACGCCGGCTCATCACCGTGTCGGCCCCGCATCCGCTGCGGCTGCGCGGCGCCCTGGCGACCGACCCGTTCGGCCAGCTCAAGGCGAGCATCCAAGCCCTCGGCTTCCAGCTGCCGCTGCTGCCGGAGCACCTGCTCACCCGCCGCGACGGAAGGCGCGTCGGCCGCTACCTCGACGAGTGGTCGCGCCCCGGCTGGCCGGAGCCGGAGACCGCGCGCACCTACCGGGAGGCGTTCCGCATCCCCACCGTGGCGCACTGCGCGCTGGAATACCACCGCTGGTTCGGCCGCTCCCAGCTCCGCCCCGACGGCCGGCGCTACGCCAGGGTCATGCGCACCGAGATCGAGGCGCCCACGCTGCAGGTGCACGGGGCGCTCGACCCGCGGGTGCTCCCGAGCACGGCGCAGGGTTCGAGCCGTCACGTGGCGGCCCCCTACCGGTGGAGGCTGCTCGAAGGTGCGGGGCACTTCCCCCACGAGGAGATTCCCGACGTGTTCAACCAGGAGCTGCTCGGCTGGCTGGCCGACCCGGAGCCCGACCGATGAGAGACCGTGACCCCGAGGGCCGGCCGCGCAGCGCCAGGCCGCGCGACGCGTACGGCAGGCCGCTCCCCTATGGTTCGCCCGGCATGCCCCGGGTGCCCGACGACTACGCGCCCACCACCGAGCAGGCGCTGGCGGACGGCCGCCGTTTCCTGCGCGACGGCCTGCCGTTCAACGCCCACGAGGTGTTCGAGGGCCGCTGGAAGTGCGCGCCGGAGGACGAGCGCGAGCTGTGGCAAGGGCTCGCGCAGATCTGCGTCGGGCTCACGCATCTCCAGCGCGGCAACGGGCGCGGCGCGCTGACCCTGCTCAGCCGCGGCGCCGCCAAGGCGCAGTCGTACGGCGGCGCGTACGACGCGGTCGGCAAGGCCACCTCCAGCCTGAGCCAGGACAGCGACCCCGGCGAGGCCATCGCCCTGATCCTGGCCAAGCTGCCGGGCTGAGGGGTCAGTCGCACTCCCGCGTGCTGTCCCGCGTGGTGTCGTTACGGCCCCTGGCGGCGTCGGGGGCGACCTCTTCGGCCGTCAGGACGTAGCCCGTCTCCTCCTCGTTGATCGCGGCGGCGAAGATCACGCCGTAGACGCGGCCCTCGGGCGTGAGCAGCGGCCCGCCGGAGTTGCCCGGCAGCACCTGGCCGCGGATCGCGTAGACCTTGCGCGTGACCGTGTCCTCGCGGTAGATGTCGGGGCCCTCGGCGTCGAGCTGGCCGCCGATCCTGGCCGACACGGCGGTGAAGCCCTGGCCCTTGGGGAAGCCGGCCACGATCGCGTCGTCGCCGCGCCCGCCGTCGCCGTCGAAGGCGAGCTGCGGCAGGTTGAGCCCGGGGACGTAGAGGATGGCGATGTCGCGCCGCGGGTTGTAGCGCACCACGGTGGCCTTGTGCCGCGTGTTGGTCGAGTCGATGATCTGGAGGTCGCGGGTCACGCCGGCGACCACGTGGGCGTTGGTCATGATGCGGCCGGGCGCGTAGACGAAGCCGGTGCCCTCGATGTGCTTGTTGCAGCTCTGCGCGTTGCCCTGCACCTTGACGATCGACCTGCGCGCCCTTTCGAGGCCTTCGCCGCCCTTCAGCACGCTCTGGTCGGGCGGCGGCACGTCGATGATCGTGCCGGCGCCGATGGCGTCGAAGACGGGCGGGAACTCCGAGCGGTCGATGAACTTCTTGAACGGCGCCTGCCAGTTGCGCGCGGCCTGCGGGATCGCGTCGTCGACGGTGGTCAGCAGCGCGGAGTTCTTCACCTGGTCGACCAGCGGGGTGAACGCGGTGGAGACGATCAGCGACCCGATCAGCCAGGCGATGACCAGCACGGACAGGGCGCTGGCGAACGTGCCTCCGACGGCGTCGGCCACCCTGGCGGGCTCCCACGTGACGTGGCTGCGCACGACGGCGCCGAGCGTCGAGGAGGCGAACTGGCCGATGGTGGCGGCCAGGAAGACGATCACGATGGCGAGCAGCGCCTGCGGCGTGTCACCGTCGACGACGGCCTTGGAGATGGGAGGCGCGATGAAGACGCCCAGCACGGCCCCGCCCACGAACCCCACGAAGCTCATCGCTCCGATGATGAACCCCTGCCGGTATCCCGAGATGCCGAAGGCGATCACGAGGCCGATCAGTATGAGGTCAAGCAGATCACCGCGCACGCTTCAAAGGTAGCCAGCGATACGGTCAAGTGTGAACGTGTTCCGCCAGGACGGTGTCACCCTGCTGACTATCTTGGGCGCTATGCCGCCGGCCGAGGTAACAGTGCGCGATCTCATCGAGGCAGCTCTGCACGACACCGATCCGGACGGCCCGCTGCGCTGGAATGTGATCTCCATTCTGCGCCAGCGGAGCGATCTCGAGTCGTTCGTCGAGGCACGCCGGTTGTGCGCTGGAGACACGGTCTCCGAGCGGCTGCTGGGCGTGGACATCATGGGCATGTTGCAGCCGTTCGTGGACCGGACGCTGCCGGTGCTGCGCTATCTGGCCGCCAGCGAGGACGACGCCATGGTGCTCTATTCGGTGCTGATCGCGTTCGGCCACCTGGCCGACCCGCGCTCGCTGCCGTCCGTGATCGACCTGGCCGGCCACGGCGACGCCAGAGTGAGGTACGGGGCCGCGTACGCGCTGCAGCACGTGCTCGGCGAACCGCCCGACCGGGCGGGGCTGGAGACTCTGCGCGCGCTGGCCACCGACAGCGACGCCGACGTGGCCGGCTGGGCCTCGCTCGGCGTGGCCCTGCGTACGGCTCCCTGAGGAACGGCTAGTCGCGGGCCGCCAGCGGCGGCAGGTCCTCCACCTGCGCGGGGTCCCACGGCCGGTCGAGCCCCGCCTCGCGCAGCACGGAGTCGAGCACCATCGCGGTGAACCCCCACACCAGCATCCCGCGCACCCGGAACGCCGGCCCGAGCATGCCCTGGGGGTGCCGCAGGGAGATGCGGTTGACGGGATCGACCAGCTCGGCGATGGGCACCCGCTCGACGGAGTCGACCTCGTCGGGTGAGGCGGCGTGCACCGCGGTCGGCTCGCGCCACCAGGCGATCACGGGCGTGACCCGGTTGTCGCTGAAGCTCAGGTAGAGCTCGGGCATCGTGCCCAGCACGTGGATGCCGGCGGGGTCGACCCCGGTCTCCTCCTCGGCCTCGCGCAGCGCCGCCTCGACGGGACCGGCGTCCTCGGGGTCGACGCCGCCGCCGGGGAACGCGGGCTGGCCCGGGTGCCTGCGCCCGCGGTTGCTGCGCTGGATGAGCAGCACGTCGGGCCCGAGCGGCCCGTCGCCGAACAACATGAGCACCGCCGCCTCCCTCCCGCCTGTCACGGGTGGCCGCAGTGCTAAGGGCACTCGGGCGCGCTGTGCCTGCGCTGCAAGGGTGTCGAGCCAGTCGGGCACTTGTGTCACGCATCCTCCAACACGCCGTGGCGTCGATCACTTCCCCTGTTCAGGAGAAGGGGCCGTTCCTGACAAGCTTCGCCGCCTCGCCGGCGGCCGTGGGGCCGGTGCCGTACGAGGGGCAGAGGGCGGCCAGCGGGCAGACGCCGCACGCGGGGCGCCGGGCGTGGCAGATGCGGCGGCCGTGCCAGATCACCCGGTGGGAGAAGATCGTCCACTCGCGCTTGGGCAGCAGCTGGCCCACGATGTGCTCGATCTTGACCGGATCGGTCTCGTCGGTCCAGCCGAAGCGGCGCACCAGCCGCTGGAAGTGGGTGTCGACGGTGAGCCCTGGCACGTCGAACGCGTTGCCCAGCACCACGTTGGCCGTCTTGCGGCCCACGCCGGGCAGCTTGACCAGGTCCTTCAGCCGGCCGGGCACCTCGCCGCCGTGGCGCTCGCAGATCGACTGCGCCATGCCGATGATGCTGTTGGTCTTGGCGCGGAAGAAGCCGGTCGAGCGGATGATCTCTTCCATCTCGGACCGGTCGGCGGCGGCGTAGTCGGCCACCGACGGATATTTCGCGAACAGAATGGGAGTGACCATGTTGACCCGCTTGTCCGTGCACTGCGCGGACAGGATGGTCGCCACCAGCAGCTCAAGGGGGTCGGTGAAGTCGAGCTCGCAATGAGCGTCAGGATAGGTCTCCGCGAGGATGCGGTTCATCTTGCGCGCCCGCCGCACCCGTGCGAGCTGGGTCTCCGGCTTGCGCCCCGCCGCGTTCGTGGCCATGCCGCAAGAGTAGAAGCTCTGGCAAACGGTTGGACCCGCGATGGCCGCAGCGGGCGGCCTCCTGTCGGGCACCCAGAGGGGCGTCCGGTAACTTTCCTCCCGGAATCCGGTAAACCCGATCAACACGGGCACACCCGGAACACCCCGGCATTCCCATAACCTGTGTGTGCCGCCCGAAGTGGGGTGAGTCACAATGGCAGCAGAGGAGGCAGTGTGAACACCGAAGATGTGCTGGGCAAGGCCCCCCTGTTCGCCGCGCTGGACCGCGAGAGTGCCGCGGCGCTGCGCACCAGCATCACCGAGGTCCAGTTGCCCAAGGGGCAGACGCTCTTCCACGAGAACGAGACGGGCGACCGCCTCTACGTCGTGCTCGACGGCAAGATCAAATTGTCCCGCACGTCGCCGGACGGGCGGGAAAACCTGCTCAGCGTGCTGGGGCCGAGCGAGATGTTCGGTGAGCTGTCGCTGTTCGACCCGAGGCCGCGCACGGCCACGGCGACCGCGCTGACCGAGGTGCGCCTGGCCGGGCTCGGCCACGACGACCTGCGGCCCTGGCTGACCGGCCGGCCCGAGGTGGCTCTGCACCTGCTGCGCGCGCTCGCCCAGCGGCTGCGCCGCACCAACGACGTGCTGGCCGACCTGGTGTTCACCGACGTGCCCGGGCGAGTGGCCAAGCAGCTGCTCGACCTGGCCGAGCGGTTCGGCATCAAGACCGACGACGGCGTCCGGGTGCACCACGACCTGACCCAGGAGGAGCTGGCCCAGCTCGTCGGCGCCTCCCGCGAGACGGTCAACAAGGCGCTGGCCGACTTCGCCCAGCGCGGCTGGCTGCGCATCGAGGCCAAGGCCGTGGTCATCCTCGACATCGACCGGCTCTACAACCGGTCCAGATAGGTCATGAGGCGTCGAGATAGTCCAGCTGGGCCAGCACCGACATCTCCGCCGCCGGCCAGAGCGACCGGTCGACGTCGGCGTACACGATCTTGACGATCTGGCGTGCCGTGCGCGCGCCCTGCTCGCGCGCCGCCCTGATCTGGTCGAGCCGCTCGCGCCGGTGCGCGATATAGCCGTCGAGCGCGCCGATCGGGTCGGGCAGCACCGGCCCGTGGCCCGGCAGCAACGCCCGCGCCTCCAGGCTCTCCGCCGCCGTCCTCAGCCGGTCGAGGCTGCGGAGATAGTCGGCCAGGCCGCCGTCGCGGGCGATGATCGTGGTGCCCCTGCCGAGCACCGTGTCGCCGGTCAGCATCGCCCTGTCGGCGGGCAACCAGAAGCACAGCGAGTCGAACGAGTGGCCAGGCGTTCCGTACACGTGGAGCTCCAGCCCCGCCACGGTCACCACGTCGCCGTCGGCGAGGCCCTCGTCGCCCAGCCGGTGGCGCGGGTCGAGGGCCCGCACGGGCGCGTTCACCATCCGGGCGAAGCGCCTGGCGCCGCCGCTGTGATCGAAATGACCGTGGGTGAGCAGGATCTCGGTGACGCGGCGCTCGCCGAGATGGTCGCGTACGCGCTGAAGATGTGACTCGTCCTCGGGCCCCGGATCGACGACCAGCACCTCCTCGCCCGCGCCGATCAGCCACGTGTTGGTGCCGTCGAGCGTCATGGCGGAGGGGTTGGGGGCCAGCAGGTTCTCGGCGTGCTCCGTACGGGATCCGTCGGGCGTGCCGATCGGGATGCGCAGACCGCTCACGGAGCCACCACCAGCCGCATCTCGCCCTCGATCTCGACCGCCCTGGGCATGATGCGCACGATCTCCCTGGGCGTCGCCAGGACGTCGCCCACGCTGTCGCAGGCCGCCAGCTCGGTGAGCGTACGGTGCGTGGGCGGCATGAGGAAGATCTCCCCCTGGCGCGCCAGCTCGACCGCCTCGGCCGGGCGCTGCCACACGACCTGGTCGGCCTCTCCGCCCACGTCACGGGTGCGCTGGCCGTCGGGCAGCACGGCGGCGAAGAAGCGCGTGTCGAAGCGCTTGCGCTCGATCTCCGGCGTGATCCAGTGCGCCCACGGCTTGAGCAGGTCGGAGCGGAGCACCAGGCCGCGCCGGGCGAGGAAGTCGGCGAAGGCCAGGCTCCTGTCGATGAGGGCGAGCCGGTCGGCCTCCCAGTCGTCGCCGGTCGTGTCGGCGACCACGGAGCCGGGCCCGGGCCCTGCCAGCAGCACGCCCGACTCCTCGAACGTCTCGCGTACGGCCGCGCACACCAGCGCCCGCGCCAGCCGCTCGCTCGCCTTGAACACCGCGCCCCACTCCGCGGGAGACGGCCCGGCCCAGGCGACCGCCTGGTCGGCGTCGCGCTCGTCCACGGAGCCGCCGGGGAAGACGTACGCTCCCGCCGCGAAGGCCATCGTGGACTTGCGCCGGAGCAGGTAGACCTCGGGGCCCTCGCGCAGCAACACCACGGTGGCGGCGTCCCGCGCGGGCACCGGCTCGACCCGTCCGGCGAGAACGTCCCGCGCCCGCGCGGCGAGCTCGGCTGGAAGCGGAATTCCGGTCACCCGACCTCCTTAGAACATCACTCGGTCATGGTGACATATCCCGATTCAGGCTACTTCGGCGATCAGCTCCACTTCCACGGGCGCGTCCAGCGGGAGCACGGCCACGCCCACCGCGCTGCGGGCGTGCTTGCCCTGCTCCCCGAAGACCTCCGCGAGCAGATCGCTGGCGCCGTTGGCCACCTGCGCCTGCTCGGTGAAGTCGGGCGCGCTGGCCACGAACACCACGGCCTTGACGATCCGCCGCACCCTGGACAGCTCGCCCAGCTCGCCCTTGAGCGCCGCGACGGCGTTGAGCGCGCAGATGCGGGCCTGCGCCCGGCCCTCGTCGACGCCCAGGTCGACGCCGAGCTTGCCGGTCTGGTGCAGCCTGCCCTCCAGCATCGGCACCTGGCCCGAGGTGTAGACCAGGTCGCCCGTGCGTACGGTGGCGACGTAGGAGCCCACCGGCGCGACGGGCGGCGGCAACGTCAGGCCCAGCTCTTCGATCTTCTGCTCAGGCGTCACTGCTTCTCCCGCTTGAAGTAGGCGACGAGCTGCTCGGGCGTGGCGCCCTGCAGGATCTGCACCAGCTCCCAGCCGTCGGCGCCGAAGTTGTCGAGGATCATCTTGGTGTTGTGGATCAACACCGGGGCTGTGAGATATTCCCATTTCTTCATGGCTGTCAGCGTCTCACAAGAACCGTCATCACCACCTGCCACCGACGCGGCGCCAGTGTGAGCAATCTCAAAGGGTGGTCGTCGGCTTTCGACAAGTGACCGTTCGGTAGCCTCGAATCGTGGACTCTCCGGACACGGACTGGGCCGGCGTGCGACTGCACGTGGTCACCGGCAAGGGCGGCACCGGCAAGACGACCGTGGCCGCCGCTCTCGCTCTCGCTCTCGCCTCCGGCGGCCGAAAGGTGCTGCTCGTGGAGGTGGAGGGCCGGCAGGGCATCGCGCAGATCTTCGACCTGCCGCCGCTGCCGTACGAAGAGCGCAAGATCGCGGTGGCGCCCTCGGGCGGCGACGTCTTCGCGCTGTCCATCGACCCGGAAGCGGCCATGCTCGAGTACATGGAGATGTTCTACGGGATGCGCAGCGCGGGCCGGGCGCTGACCAAGATGGGCATCGTCGACTTCGCCACCACCGTGGCGCCGGGTTTCCGCGACGTCCTCGTCACCGGTAAGACGACCGAGGCCGTACGCCGGCGGGGCAGGAACGGCCGCCGGATCTACGACGCCGTCGTCCTGGACGCTCCACCGACCGGCCGCATCGCGCGGTTCCTCAACGTCACCCAGGAAGTGGCGGGCCTGGCCAAGGTCGGGCCCATCAAGAACCACTCCGAGCTGGTCAACAACGTGGTGAAATCCCCCGAGACCGCCGTGCACTTCGTCACGCTGCTCGAGGAAATGCCGGTCCAGGAGACGCTCGACGGCATCGCCGAGCTCCGCGCCGCCGGACTGCCCGCCGGCGGCATCTTCGTCAACATGGTCCGCGAGTCGCTGCTGCCCCAGGCCGCTCTTGACACGGCTGTCAGGGGCCGTTTCGACGCCGGTGAGTTCGTGCTGGGGCTCAAGGCCGCGGGCGTGGCCGACGGCGCCGAGGCCACGGCGATGGCCGAGGCGCTCGCCGAGGAACTCGTCGAGCACGCCCACCGCACCGAGCTGGAGAAGGCCGAGCGCGAGTCGCTGGCCGAGGCGGGCCTGAAGAGCTACGAACTGCCGCTGCTGGCCGACGGCGTCGACCTGGCCGGCCTGTACGAACTCGCGGAGAGCATGCGCACCCAGGGAGCAGCGTGAAGAAGCCCGCAACCCTCGACATCGACGCGATCCTCGACGACCAGGGCACCCGGATCATCGTCTGCTGCGGCGCCGGCGGCGTGGGCAAGACCACGACCGCGGCGGCGCTCGGACTGCGCGCCGCTGAGCGCGGCAGGTGCGTGGTCGTGCTGACCGTCGACCCCGCCAGGCGCCTCGCCCAGTCGATGGGGCTGACCGAGCTGGACAACACGCCGCGCCTCGTCAGCTCCCCCGAGGGCGGCGGCCAGCTGTTCGCCATGATGCTCGACATGAAGCGCACGTTCGACGAGATCATCGAGGCGCACGCCGATCCCGAGCGGGCCCGGCAGATCCTGTCGAACCCCTTCTACCAGTCCCTTTCGTCCAGCTTCTCCGGCACACAGGAATACATGGCCATGGAGAAGCTGGGCCAGCTCCGCCGCTCCGACGAGTGGGACCTGATCATCGTGGACACCCCGCCCTCGCGGAACGCGCTCGACTTCCTCGACGCTCCCGAGCGGCTCGGGCGGTTCCTCGACGGCAGGTTCATCAGGCTGCTGACGGCTCCGGCCAAGGCCGGGGGGCGCAGCGCGTTCCGGCTGCTCAACGCCGGGTTCGGGTTGATGGCGGGCGCGATGACCAAGCTGCTCGGCGCTCAGGTGATCAAGGATCTGCAGACGTTCGTGTCCGCGCTCGACGCCGTGTTCGGCGGGTTCAGGCAGCGGGCCGAAATGACGTACCAGCTGCTGCAGGCCCCCGGCACGGCCTTCCTCGTGGTGGCCGCGCCCGAGCGCGACGCGATGCGCGAGGCGTCCTATTTCGTCGAGCGCCTGGCCGAGGAGCGCATGCCCCTGGCCGGCCTCGTGGTCAACCGCGTGCACGTGTCGCCCGCCCCGGCGCTCTCAGCCGCCCGCAGCGCCGCGGCCGCGGAGGACCTGGAGTCGAGGGGCGAGCATGAGCTGACCGCCGCCGTGCTGCGGCTGCACGCCGGTCGGATGCAGCTCACCGCCCGCGAGAGCCGCGAGCAGGAGCACTTCGCCTCGGCCCACCCCACGGTGCCCGTGGTGCAGGTCCGCGCCATGTCCGAGGACGTCCACGATCTCACAGGTCTGCGACAGATCGGTGACCTGCTGGCGACCGCCTGACAAAGAGAAAGTACGGCCGGCGGACGGCGCCGGCCGTACTCGCTCGTGGGCCTGATCAGCCCGCGATCAACTCGTTGGTTCGTTCGTATTCTTCCTTGGCCGACTCGAGCAAGTCTCGCCACGAGTCGACGTCAGGACGCCGACGAAGCAGTGCACGCCGTTCTCGTTCTGTCATGCCGCCCCACACCCCGAACTCGATGCGGTTGTCCAGCGCATCGGCGAGGCACTCCGTGCGGACCGGGCAACCCCGGCAGATGAGCTTCGCCCTGTTCTGCGCGGCGCCCTGCACGAACAGGGCATCCGGATCCGCACCCTTACAGGCGGCACGGGAGGTCCAATCCGTGATCCACATTTTTCGACCCCACTCCCCTTAGGTGGTCAGTCGTCATTTGGGGCCGACGGGCGCGGGCGCCGAGCCTCCGTATTCAGTTGCCGCAGGGAGAACGTACGCAACGAGACGTTCGGGCCGACAGACCCCAGAGGACCAATTTCTCGAGCGTGATCTTGACCGGGAATGACTAGTCACCCCCGTCAGTCAAGGCGAAATGGTGTCGCGCTACCGGTTCGGTCACCGTTTCGACGTACGCTAGGTAGCGTGCAAGCTCGCGGCAAAGATCGCTCCAACCCCGTTCTCAACATCCTGCGACTGATCATCGCCGGATCGGCGGCCGGGGTGCTCGCGGCCGCCGTGGCGCTGCCGGCGGTCGGCGGAGCCGGGATGTCCACGAAGAGCGCCGTCGAAGGGCTCAACCTCAAGCCGGAAAACCTCGATGAGCCTCCTCTGCCCGAGCGGACCGAGCTGCTCGATGCCAACGGCAAGAAGATCGCCTGGTTCTACTTCGAAAACCGTCAGTCCGTGCCCCTCGACAAGGTCGCGCCGATCATGCGGACGGCGCTCATCTCGATCGAGGACTTCCGTTTCTACCAGCACGGACCGATCGATGTGGAAGGAACGGCCAGAGCGCTGATGAAGAATTTCACCAGCGGCGGCGTGACACAGGGCGGCTCGTCCATCACCCAGCAGTACGTCAAGCAGGTGCTGGTCAACAAGGCGGAGACGCCGGAGGAATACCAGGCGGCGATCGCGCCCACCCTCTCCCGCAAGCTGACCGAGCTGCGCTACGCGATGGCGATCGAGAAGAAGTACACCAAGGACCAGATTCTCGAGAAATATCTGAACATCGCTTACTTCGGCGCCGGCGCCCACGGCATCCAGGCCGCGGCCAAACGCTTCTTCGACAAGCCGGCCTCCGAGCTCGACCTCGCCGAGGCCGCCACGCTGGCCGGTGCCGTGCAGAACCCCGCGCGCACCGACCCCAACGTCGACTCCGACTCCCGCAAGCGGCTGCTGGAGCGGCGCAACGTCGTGCTCGACCGGATGGCCCAGATCGGCAAGATCACGCCGAAGGAGGCCGCCGAGGCCAAGAAGAAGAAGCTTGGCTACGAGGACATCAAGATGTCCGGCGGCTGCGAGTCCAGCAAATATCCATACTTCTGCCTCTACGTCCAGTACGAGATTCTCAACAACGAAGACTTCGGCAAGAACCAGGACGAGCGCCGCAAGCTGCTCCAGCGCGGCGGCATGAAGATCAAGACCACGATCGACCCCAAGATGCAGGCCGCCGCCGACAAGGCCATCAAGAAGTACGTCAGCACCAAGGACAAGCCGGTCGCCTCGCAGGCCATGATCGTGCCCGGCACCGGCGAGATCAAGGCCATGGCCGCCTCCCGCAAGTTCGGCGGCAGCAAGAAGAAGAACGAGATGAGCTACAACATCGTGGCCGACGCGGCGCACGGTGGCGGGCGCGGCTTCCAGCAGGGCTCGACGGCCAAGGTCTACACGCTGGCCGCCGCCCTGGAAGAGGGCATGAAGTACAGCGACGGCTTCCCCTCCCCCTCCGGCTACAAGGCCGGCAGCTACAGCTCGTTCAAGAACTGCGACGGCAAGAACGTCGGCGACCCGAGCCACACCGTGCGCAACTCCAGCGAGGGCGGCGGCGGCTTCAAGACCCTGCAGACCGGCACGTGGGGGTCGGTCAACACCTTCTTCGTCAAGCTGTCGCAGGAGGTCGGCCTCTGCAAGGTCGTCAAGATGGCCAAGCGCCTCGGGGTCAAGCGGGCCGACGGCCAGAAACTCTCCGAGGTGGAGACCTTCACGCTGGGGGTCAACGAGGTCGACCCGGTAACGATCGCCAACTCGTACGCGGTGTTCGCGGCGCGCGGAAAATACTGCAAGCCGCTGGCCATCACTGAGATCACCGACCGTAACGGCGCGACGAAGCAGTACGAACCGAAGTGCTCTCAGGCGATCGACGAAGACGTCGCCGACGCGGTCAACGGCATCCTGGAGGGCGTCTTCACCAAGGGCACGATGAGCGGCGTGGGCGGCATCGGCAGGGACGCGGCCGGCAAGACCGGGACGACCGACAACTACATGTCGGCGTGGTTCGCCGGCTACACGCCCAACCTGGCCTCCGCGGTCAGCCTCGGCGACCCGCGCGGCACCTCGGCCCACAAGCTGATCGGCATCACGATCGGCGGCACTTACTACCCGTACGTGTACGGGTCCTCCATCTCCGGACGGATCTGGAAAGACTCGATGCTCTCCGCCCTGAAGGGGGTCGAGCCGCGGCACTTCACGGCGGTCGACAAGTCGCGGTTCGGCGGGTGCACCGACAACTGCGCGCCCAAACCCAAGAAGAAGCGCGACGACCGGCGAGGCGACAGGGGCCCGCTCGACATCTTCGACCCGGGCAACCGCGACTGGCCCGGTGACGGCGACAGGCCCGCCTGGGAGGGGCGCGGCGGCGACGGACGGCCCGGGGGCTGGCGCGGCCGCGGCTGAACAGACGCGGTCCTCACCCGGGCGCGGGCTTGCGCGGGCTGCTTGGCGCGGGCACGTGTTTACTCGCACGGGCTGGTTTGCGCGGGCGCGGCTCTCAGGCCGACAGAGCGCCGGGCTGAGGCCTCCGCCCGTCCGAGAGGAGGCCCCGGCCATGACAGCCGTGCCAGAGGGCCGCAGAGGGCGGCTGAAGACGCTGTACGGCGATTCCGCCCCGAAACTACTTGCCCGCCAGCCTCGCGCGCACCGTAGCCGCGACCCGGCCACCTTCGGCCCGCCCGGCCACCTTCGGGTTGACGGCCTTCATGACCTGCCCCATCGCCTGCGGCCCCGACGCGCCCGTCTCGGCGATGGCGGCATCGACCAGCGCCGCCAGCTCGTCGTCCGACAACTGAGCGGGCAGGTATGCCTCCAGCACCGCCTGCTCGTCGAGCTCCGCCTGCGCCTGCTCGGCCCGCCCCGCGTTGCCGAACGCCTCCGCCGCCTCGCGCCGCTTCTTGGCCTCCTTGGTCAGCACCTTGATGATCTCGTCATCGGTCAGCTCCCTGGCCTCCTTGCCGGAGACCTCCTCGACGTTCACCGCCGCCAGGGCCATGCGAATCGTCCGGAGGCGTACTTCGTCCCGGCTCTTCAGCGAAGCCGTCAGATCGGCCTTCAGCTTGTCTTTCAATGCGCTCATGCGCACCATCTTGCCGCCTGCGCGAACGCCCCGCGCCGGATGTCGGGCATCATGAATGGGTGAGGAAAGCCGTCGCATTGCCACTGTCCATGCTCGGTCTCGGCCTGGCCGGACTGGGTTACGCCTCCGTGGTGGAGCGCAACTGGTTCCGCCTGCGCCGTTTCGACGTACCCGTGCTGGAGCGCGGCCACCGTCCCGTGCGCATCCTCCACCTGTCCGACCTGCACCTGACGCCTGGGCGCTCGATGCTCATCAAATGGGTGCGCTCCCTGGGCGCCCTGGAGCCCGACCTGGTCGTCAACACCGGCGACTCGATCGCGCACCCGGAGGCCGTCCCGGCCCTCCTGCACGCCCTCGAGCCTCTGCTGTCCCGCCCGGGCCTGTTCGTCTACGGCTCCAACGACCTCTATGCCCCCCAGCCGAAAAACCCGGCCCGCTACCTGTGGCGCACGTCCAAGAACGAACGCCGCCAGCACGTCCCCAACCTGCCGTGGGAAGAGCTCGGCGCGGGCATGGCGTCCGAGGGCTGGCTCGACATGAACAACACCACGGCCCGCATCAAGGTGGCCGACCTCGACGTGGCCGTGGCGGGCATCCACGACTCCCACATCTCCCGCGACCGCTACGACCTCGTGGCCGGCCCCGCTCCCGCGGACGCCGACCTGCGGCTGGGCGTCATGCACTCCCCCGAGCCGCGCAACATGACCCGCTTCGCCGACGACGGCTACCAACTTCTGCTGGCCGGCCACACCCACGGGGGCCAGCTCTGCATCCCGTTCTACGGCGCCCTGGTCACCAACTGCGGCATCGACCGGGCCAGGGTGAAAGGGCTGAGCCGCCACGATTCGGCCTGGTTGCACGTGTCCGCCGGCCTCGGCACCTCGCCATACGCACCGGCCCGGTTCGCCTGCTTCCCGGAAGCGACGCTCCTCACCCTGGTCCCCCGGCGATAAAGGCGGTCACATCCACCTTGGGAGTCCGCTAGACTTTTCCAAGCACGTGCACGACGGCGTGCGACCGGGGTGTAGCGCAGCTTGGCAGCGCGCTTCGTTCGGGACGAAGAGGTCGTGGGTTCAAATCCCGCCACCCCGACAGAGTTTGACCAGGTAGAGGGCTTGATCCGCTAAGCGGGTCGGGCCCTTTTCCGTTTCTGGAAGTCGATAGGAGCCAATCGGGGAGCCAACTCACTCGGACTCAACCCGTCGGCTTGTCGCCGAACACGGTGTTCATCGTTTGAGCGCCCTTCGTGATCACCGGCTTGAGCTGGTGCCGGTAGACCGCTTCCGTGACGCTCGTACCTGCGTGCCCGACGAGATCGGCGATGGTCTCGATGGGTACGCCTTGGTCACTCATGATGGAGACGAACGAGTGACGCAGCTCGCGGGGTGTCCAGTCGGTTCCAATCCCCGCGTTCTTGGTGATCTGCCGGAACGCCCGCCGCACGTTCGCGGCGTCCAGCGGGGTGCCGACGCTCGTACAGAACACCAGGTTGTGATCTTGCCACAGCCCGCCCACCTTGAGCTTCTGAGCGGCTTGGCGAGCGTGGTGGTGCCGGAGTGCCTCGGCGGCGAGCTTGGGCAGTTCCAGCGTGCGCCGTGACTTGCGAGTTTTGGTGTCCCCTCCTACTCGGTCGGCTCGCCACACGTAGATGGCGAACCTCTTGTGTTTGAACCCTGCCTCGGTCACCGGCTGCCACGCCTTGAGGCTGGGGATCCACGCGACGACGTGATCCCAGCGCAGCGCGCGGGCTTCCTCAGTACGGACGCCCGTGGTGAGGCTGAGCACCACGTAGGCGTGGAGTTCGAACGACGCGGCAGCCTGGAGCATCGCGTCCGCCTGATGGCGAGTGAGTGCCTTGCTGGGCCTGCCGTCCTTGCCCGTGGGCGTGGTGACCAGCTCGGCGACGTTCCTCAGCACCAGGTCACGCGCCTGAGCTTGCCGGATGGCCCGCTTCAGCACGCTGTGGACGTCTCTGAGCGTCCTGGTAGCCAGGTCGCCGGAGAGTGTGTCCAGCCACTCATCCACGTGATCCGCACGTAGCTGCTGGAGCTTCATCTTCCCCAGCCTGGGGATAACGTGCGTCTCCGCGAGGATGCGTTGCTTGGTGACGGTGTTCTCGGATCGGCCCTTGAGGCCCTTGCTGAGCCAGTCGTTGACGGCATCGCGCACGGTGTAGGTCTCCGATGCGGTGACGCCGGACTCAAGAGCCTTGACGGCCTTGATCAGCTTGTCCTTGACGGCGGTCTTGGTCTTGGCCTTGCGCTTGAGGCGCTGGCGTTTGCCGTCGGGGCCGAATCCGAGGGAGATGGCTCCGGTGTAGCCGTCGCCCTCGGGATAGATGGTCGCTTCGTACTTGCCGATCAGGATCTTGGCCAAGGGATCACCCCTTCTCGTGACGGTTGAGGTACTCCTCGATCGCCTTCCTGATCACCCACGACACATCTCGTTCCTGCGACTCGGCGTACTTGCGGAGACGGTCTTTCAGTTCCGTGTCCACGCGTACGGGAGGCAGGGTCGTTCGGTCGCTCGTCATAGACGGCTTCCTTTCGTGTCATGCAGTTATCAAGAGGCGCCGGCCGGTTGTGCGGGGTTCCGGACAACCGGCCTTGTAGAACGTAGTAGCACGATGCTCTACGCCTCGTCCATCGATTCCAGTGAGGAAACGAACTCGGCAAGGTGCCGGTCGGTGATCCGGCGCAGCTTGCCGATCTTGATGCTCTTGAGCTGTCCCGTACGGAGAAGGAAGTAGACCTTGTCACGTCCGACGCTCAGCATCTCCGCGACTTGTTCGACGGTGTATGCCTGCATGTGCATCCCCCCTCTCGGTCGTCGAGGTGTGCCCGCGCACGGTCGCCGGTTACGGATGGTGATCGTCCGCCGGTTCGTCCGTCCGCGCCTGTCACGGCCTCTATACGCGCAGACGCGCGGACGGACGCGGACGGCGGACGCGGACGATTACGGATCGTGCACTTCCGGAAGGGCTCGCCAGCGGCCCCGTGAGACCTGTTCGACCTGGCGCGTGCGGCTCAGCTCTTGGAGGCGTTGGTAGACCCAGGTTCGGCGCATGCCGGTCGCGCGCATGAGGTCGCCGATGCTCACCCCGTCGCTCGGGGCCTGCCTCAGCGTGGCGGTGAGGGTGTCTTCAACGGCTCGTACGGGGTTGTCGCGTGCGTGCCGGGGTGAGGGCCGGATGGTGGAGTGCGGCGGTTGGGTGGGCATCTCTGCCGCGCGTTCCAGGGCGTGGGCGGACACCTCGTCGAGGGGTGGGCGGTGGTCGGCGTGTTGTTCGGCGGTGGCCTGTACGCCCTCATCGTCGAGCAGGTACGTGCGGGCGCGGCGGGGGATGTCGTGTTCCGGCGAGCTGATCAGGAACTTGCCGGGGGCGTCCAGCTTGTGCGGGTGCCATCCGGCCTTGACCATGCCCTGTCCCAGGATGAGGTCCCCGTCGCGGGCTTCCCGGACGCGGAAGCACAGCCGGACGTCCATCTGGGAGCGGACCGCGCTCTTGCCCATCGCGTCCTTGGAAGGGCGTTGGGTGGCGGCGATCAGGTTGACCGCCGGCGCGCGGCCACGTCGGGCGATCGAGTCGGCGTGGTCGATCGCGCGTGGTGCCTCGCTGGCCAGTTCGGCGTACTCGTCGATGACGATGATCAGCGCGGGCCGTTCCGGTGAGGGCTCCCATACGCGTTCGCCGCGCGTGGTGAGGTCGTCGGCGCGGCCGTCGAGGATGACCACGGCGTCGGCGAGCAGAGCCTCTGCTTCCTGCGGGGTGGTGGCGATCCGGTCGATGCAGGACGCCCACGGGAGCAGTTCCATACCGCGTTTGAGGTCGACGGCCCACAGGATCACGTCCTGGCAGGCGGTCAGGTCGCCGAGCAGGACGTTGACGCCTCCGGACTTGCCTGCCCCGGACATGCCCGCGAACAGCGCATGTCGGCGGAGCAGGGGGACGCGGACCGGGCTGCCGTCCTCGAACAGGCCCAGCTTGGCCGGTTGGGTGATCGAGGTGATGGCGGGGCCTGGCCAGGCGATCGCGTCGGCGTGCGGGTCGGTTTCGATGACGCGTACGTCGGCGCGGTTGGCTTTCTTGCTGGCCACGGGCTGGACGCGGATGCCGCCGCGGGTGGTGCCGAGCGCCGATTCCAGGCGGGGGACGGCGTTGATGGCGTCTTCGACGGTCTGGCCGACGCCCAGCCCGAGGCGGAAGCGGTAGCCCCACAGATCGACCATGGCCGATTGGATGCGGGATCCGGCCAGGCCGGCGGCTTGGGCGATGTCCGGCCAGGCGGCCAGCGTGCGCTCCACGCGCACGCGGGCACGCCTGCGGCGGTGCGCCCACCAGGGCACGGCCAGCACGATGGTGCCGCCGCCGAGCACGGCGGGTAGAGGGTCGGTGAACGGGCCCAGAGAGGTGGCCAGGGTCAGCCACGTTCCGGCGAACGCCGTGGTGACGGCGGCGTAGGCGCGTTCGACCGGGCGGGTGAGGTTGACCCACCGTCCCCACAGGGCCAGCGCGCCAGCCACGAGGGCGGTGGCGATGATGACGGTGGGCCACCAGTCGGGGAACCAGCGCCGCAGGACCATGCTCGCGGCCAGGACGCTCACGCCGATGGTGAGCGGGGCGAGTTCGGACCGGTAGCGCCAGGCCAGGCGGGCGATCCCGGCGACGGCCAGGGGCGCCAGATCCAGATCGTCGATCATGGCGATGGGTTGCACGCCGTAGCGGCGCATCCGGCGCGCGTTGCGCCGCAGTTCGTAGCGTGAGGCGCGGTGTCTGTTCATCGGCCCTCGCCCGTCCTGTGGTCGGCGGGCATCTGGGCGTGCAGCTCGTCGCGTACGTAATAGAGCGGGTCGTCGTCGCCGTCGTGGTGGGCGGCCAGGGTGGCGCGGATGGCGGCGAGCAGGTTGGCGCGCTGGTAGCGGACGCTGGCCAGTTCGGCGCGCAGGCCGGTCACCTCGTCGATGACGGTATCGATGTCGTCGAGCGCGGCGATCACGTACTCCCACAGCGGGAGCAGGGGCGAAGAGTCGTGGGTGAGTGCCGTCAGGAGCTGGGCGGCGGTGGTGTTGCGGTGGGCGGCCTCCTGCTGACCACTGGGCGTTATGCACGCTGATCTGCACCGCCGCCACCACGGCCGGGCTCGACCCCGACCGGATCAAGTTTCTGGGCACCGTCCGCATCGTGCGCCGCTCGGTCACCGACCGTGCGGCTTTCCCCCTGAGCCGCCCGAAGCCTCCTGGGTTCGGGCCCTTCACCAGGTCGCGCACGGACGGAACATGAACCCGCGCCGCCGGTACCGTTCCTACCCGCGAGCCGTCAAACGCTCGCGCAAGAGCAGCTATCGCGAGCGATGCCCCTCCGACAAGGGCATCCGATACGCAGGACCGCCGACAGTCGCACTCTTGCCCACGCCATCGACCGCCCAGACGACACCATGATCATTTCTTATCTAAACGGCATTGGCTGGCCCGGGGGCTGTGTCCTTACCAGAAGAGATTGCTCACGCTGGTTGTTCCTGTGCCCCGGCGACTAGCCTCGGCGATTCACGGCTGCTGGTGAGAGTTCAGACCGGATGATCGGTTGAACAGCAAAGAGTGCTCCTGATCTGGAAGATTACGGATTGTCGAGATCAACAACCTTCCAGAGCGAGGAGCACTCTTCGCGTGCAGACTATCCCGAAGTGGATGCAAGGGCTGGCGGTCACGGTCGGCGGTCACGGCGTGGTCCCTCACGTCGGTACGGCGGGGCTGCGGATGCTGGCGTTCAAGTCCGGCCTGACCAGCGAGCTGTCGGCGGCGTTGCGGGTGCGCGGCCGGCAGGTGGTGCATGACCGGGGCCAGGTACTGTCCGATCTGAGTGTGATGATCGCTGATGGCGGGACAGCGATCCGGCACATCCGTACCCTGCGCGATCAGGGCGAGTTATTCGGGCCGGTGGCCTCGGCGTCGACGGCATGGCGGGCGTTGGAGGAGGTGACCGCCCGGCAGCTCGACAAGATCGCCGCTGCTCGTGCGAAGGCCCGGCGGCGGGTATGGGAGTTGATCGCTGCCCGGCACGGTGGCGTGCCGGCCTCGCGGACCTGCTACGGCGACCTCGGCGACTGGGTCGTGATCCGGCTGGATGCCACGATCCAGGTCTGTCACAGCGACAAAGAGGCGGCGGCGGGGACGTTCAAGGGCAGCTACGGGCTGTTCCCGCTGACCGCGTGGTGCGACAACACCGGCGAGTGCCTGGCCATCAAGCTGCGTCCGGGCAACGCGGGCGCCAACACCATCACCGATCACCTCGAGGTGCTGGCCGCCGCGATCGCACAGATCCCGCCGAAGCATCGCCGGCGGATCCTCATCACCTGCGACGGGGCCGGCGCCACGATCGAGCTGCTGCAGTTCATCACCACGCTGAACACGCGCAGCCGCCGGGCCCACTACTCGGTCGGCTTCGACCTCGACCAGCGGGCCCGCGCCGCGATAGCCGCGCTGCCCGCCGACGCGTGGTCGTGCGTGCTGGACGACACAGGCCAGGCCCGCCCTCTGGACAAGGCCGGCACCGCCGAGCTCACCGGCCTGCTACGGCACTCGGCCGGCGGTGACAAGCTGGCCACCTGGCCGGCGGGCATGCGCATCCTGGTCCGCCGGGAGAAACCCGCCCCGGGCGCCAAGCTGACCGACTTCGAGAAGGCGCGCGGCTGGCGCTACCAGCTGATCGCCACCAACACCCCCGCCACCGCCCTGCCGCTGCAGCAGGGCGAGGCGCGCCACCGCGTCCACGCCCGGGTGGAGGACTTCATCCGGTGCGGCAAGAACACCGGACTGGCCGCTCTGCCGTCCTGGTCGCTGGCCATCAACCAGGCCTGGATCATCGCCGCCGCGATCGGCTGCGACCTGCTGTCCTGGTTCCGCCTGCTGTGCTGCGCGGCCGAGCTGGCCATCGCCGAACCGCCGACGCTGCGCTACACACTGCTGCACACCAGCGCCCGCCTGGTCCGCGGCCAACGGCGACGCACCATCAAGATCCCCTGCACCTGGCCCTGGGCCCACCAACTGCGACACGCCATCGCATCCGTCCTGGCGCTGCCCGCTCCCACCTGAGCACCAGCCCTGCCCCTGACACCCCGACCGGCAAGACACCACCGGCCCGTGGACCCGGCACCACCGGCGTGACCGCCGGGGCCAGCACCCTGCCCAGAAACCCAATTGAAGATCCACAAATCATCCAGCCGTCACGCTGGGCGCAGCCACCCAAACCCGTGAATCATCGAGGCTAGCTAGACGCCGACCTTTTCCACAGACCCGATGACAAAGACGTCACCATTCGGAGCATGAGTGAGGCAGTCGATGTCCCCATCTACCTTATATCCGAAGGGCTTGCTTTTGCCCCATTTCTCGAACCCGCCGACCAGGGCCATCGAAGATCCCTGCAGAATATTGCCGATATCGGGGACAGTAACGCCGCGTTTACCGTTGATCTGTGTCGGGGTCGTACCCTTCGGCCAGACAAGCCCAGCAGGTGGTGAGCCAGCGATCATCAGCTCTAAGCATCGGTTCGCGGAGTTGTAGTTCAGCTCCCCTCTTGCAGCGACGAGGAAGTTGAGAGTTGAGCTGCGTACGACGATCTTCGGGTCGTGACCAACCGCAGTTACATGGTCGATACCGCTTGCTGCGGCATCGGATGGTTGGCCGGTACGAGGTGCTGTGACCGCTACGCCACCGTCCAGTGAGGCGCAGGCCGCAAGGAGTATCAGCAGAGCCAAGATGGCTGTGCCGGTGGGTCGAGGACGGCAGCGTAACAGTCTCATAGATGCATCCAACCATCTGGAGGGCTTGGATGAGTACCTTCCTCATAGTTTGAGCATCAATGCTTAACGCAGGGTCGCGTCCCGCTGTGAGTGCCGCGAACTCCACCGCAACGGGGGAGACCGAGGGTCAGCAGGTCGGACAGCTCCATACCTTCCAGGAGGTGCCGAAACCGTCCGCGGATGAGTACCCCTTGACAGATGATAGGAGCGTCTCGCCCCTATCTGCATAAATCCCGCTATTTACACCGATCGCTATGGAGTCAAAGTAGCCCGGGCCTCCGCTGTCCCCCTCACGCATGAGGTAGTCCGTTACTATGGCGCGAGGGCCAGCAATGCTTTGTGCGAGGAGCCTGACGACCTTTCCGCATTGGGCGGGGCGATCAGCTCCGGCGGTTGTTCTCCCGAACGAGCAGATGCGCTGATTCACCGAGGGGGCGTTCATGATCTCTCTTACGTACCGGGGAGTGTTCAGGTCGTAGTAGAAGGTTCGGGTGTATGTAAGGCTGCCTCCTCCGTAGCGAGCCAGATCATACGGGTCGCCATTACCCGTACGGCCTAACGTTGTTCCCTTGGTGTAGTAGTCCGGGTGGTTCCTGTACCAGAAATAGAGTGGACGTGAGCAGTGTCGAGCGGTTACCGCATTTCTTTCTCCAGAGGTAGAGATCGCGTTGAAGGCCGATGTGCATCTGGTCGTTCCGGGTGAACCTTCCTCCAGGAATCCTCCACCCCTGAGGTAGTCGTCGATGGGCTCATACCCTATTGAGTCGACAATGTTTAAACTTAGATTGATCTTGTCGTTGGGTGAAGGCTCCGGCTGGAGGGTGGCCTGCAGTGCTGCCCGGTTCGCGGCGACCTCCTTCTTGAGCTCGGCCGTGAGAGTGACGGCCCCAGTCTCGAAGTCTGTTGTAGCCTCCGCCAGGGCCACTTCTGGGTGACCCGTAAGTGCGTCGTAACGTGACTTAGCGAGCTGCTCGAGCTCCTTTTCGGAGAACCCCTTGTTGCCGACGAGCACGACCTCTACGGGAAGCTGCTTGGCGAGGCTGACAGCTTCCGGTGGAATCTGGCCCTTGAAGGCGATGAAGGCACCGCGGCCGTCGTCAGTGATCTTAAGCCCGGCAAGGTCATCAGGAAACCTGGACCGAAGCGAGTCGGCGATGGGGTAAAGGCGTGGAGACCAGGCATGGCGATCGATCGACTCTTCGAAGCTGATCCCCTCCGCTTCAGCGATGCGGTTGAGGTCGATTAGTCTGGCAAAGGGGATGCCGTCGACATCAATCGTTGGGTCAGGAACGGGCCCGTCCGGCATGTCGCGTTGAGTGGATGGATTCTTGGCGATGACCTCCGCGGCATATCTGTCGAGAGCCTGCTTGAGCGTGATTCCCTTACTGCGCGCCTCCTTTGACAGTCTGTCCAGCGTGGGTCGCTTTAGAACAGGCTGAGTCTCTGCCGTGAGAGTGATGGCTCCCGTGCTCGGAGACGGCTCCGGGGTAGGGCTGGCCGCATAGGCAGAAGACGGGGAAACGGCAGCGAATGGGATCACTACTGCCAGGACGAGGGCGGCGCGGTGGCTGAGCTTCGGCAAGGACTCTCCAATTCCCGACGTTTATAACGCCGCACAAGTGTGGAGGTTGCCAACAAAATCCTTCGCGATAAACCCATTGAGATCAACCCTTGAAGTTCGTGGGTAGTCATCTATGATCCACCGTGCAGCCTTTTCGTGCGGATTGTGTTGCGATGATCGCTCACAGTAGTACGCGCAGCATATGGGCGCGTTTTGTGCATCTGCGAAATGACGGAGTGTTGCGGCGCGTAACGCAACGGAATAACCAACAGGAGAAAAGGCGTCGTTTCGGGCTGCTCGATTCATAAGTCTCTCGCTTGGCTGCGCGCCCACTCCGCCACCGCAGCCGGCCAAGCTGGCCGTGCGTACCCAGCCAGTCAGGCCGCCGGTGGCGGGAGTCGGTGACGAATCCACCGGGCCAATCACCGAATATGAGGATGCCATCGCGGCCGGAGGCGGGCCGTGAGCGCTCGCAGGCACGCACTCATCCAGTACGCTGCGGCTAACACCATCGGGTACAGGCGCCTGGCCGCCGACGCCTGTCCCAGCCAATAGATCCCGGGCCAGCCACCGTGGCGAGTCAGAAGAGCGTGTCGTGCGCCAGCACCGACACCTGCAGGCGCTGAATAAGCCGCAGGCACCGCCGGCAGGTGACCGGCGCCTGCGAGGAACGCAGACGGCGGGGATCCCACCCCGCGATGCCAGTGTGGCAGGCCGGGGCGGGCAGTTCCTCGTCGTGGCGGTCGACGCCGGTGCCGGCGAGGTGCACGGTGCGCGAGCCTTCGACGCGCACGGCACGGGCGGGGTCGCCGACGGCGGGCCGGTCGACCACCGTGCCGGTCAGCATATCCGTGCCGGGCGTATTCAAGGCTTTAGCCTTCAAAACAATACCAAAATCTATTTAATCGTGGCAGGCGGATTTGTTTGCGCGGGCAACACCGCAATACACGCTCGCAGAAATAGGAATCATTCACCTTTTGCCGGAGAGGGGCGGCGTGCCTCACGCTCACGGTTTCCCACAGTTTCCCAGTGGAAACCGCTGCGGAACCCCCGAGCGCACGCCGTCGTGAGACGGCTGGCACCCCCACCGAAGGAGGTAGCCATGACCACCCAGGGCCGATGCGTTCTCATGTTGTGAAACCGAGTAGCTGGAGTCCGTCGGCGGGGTGACTGCGGTAGTGGTCGGTGGCTGCGGCGATGTTGGTCCAACCGATCAGACGGGCCAGGCCGATGGCCAGGTTTCGCAGGCCGGCCATGATGCGGGGTGCGGTGCCGGTGCGGACGCGGGAGGCGTCTTCGCGGTAGGTGACGTCGCGAATGTGGTGCAGGGCCTCGATGCTCCAGTGGCCGCGGATCAGGGTGGCGAGCTGGGCGTGGGTGATCCGGCCCGGTGGGAGGTTGGTGATGGCGTAGATCGTGACGATGGTGGTCTTGCCGGTGCGGTGGTCGGTACGGCGGCGTTTGACCTGGATGGCCTGGGCGGCGTGGGGGAAGGGCAGTGCGGGGCGGGCGGTGCAGATCTTCATGCGGCGGATCTCGCGGCGGCCGTGGCCGGTCTCGTCGGTGCGGTCGTTGAGGATCGCTTCGCGCCAGGGCAGGGCCTTGAGCCGGCGCAGGAGTGTGGGCGTGGAGTAGGCCGCGCGGCGCGGTTCCCTTGACGGGGCGTTTCCGCGCGGCCCCTCCCCGAACCGGACGGGCGAGTTTCCCCGCATCGCGGCTCTCCAGTGGTGCTACTGCGCGTG